>CAYHCU010000308.1:0-3807 GCA_964355035.1 uncultured Flavobacteriales bacterium
CTTGCCTGAGTGCCGGCCTTAGATTTCTTTTTAACTTTACAAAGATATGAGTAGGCGGCTCCGTCACAAGATTATGACGGAGTGCGCCTCTCACATTTATCTGCCGTAACAAAGTGAAGGCATGACCACTGTACCCTTTCGCTTTGCTCTGGGCAGGCCAAGCGAATAAGATTCTTCCTTTTTCTTTCGGGTTTCTTCCAGTGATGCCATATAGAAAGGCGTAAACGATTTCTCACCCAACTGTCAATGCCCTGAAGTTTGCCGTAGATACTTGCCATACGGAAGTAATTCAGCCAGCCCTCCTGAATACTTTTCAGTTGTTTGGTGCGCTCGTCAAAACTCTTTGGTAGCGTTTTCTTCGTAATGAATTTGCTCCCCTGCAAGCCGGCTCATTCGCTAAAAATGTCCACTGGACATTTTCTTAACGCTCCGCCCTGTTTGAGTGTCTTCCAGCTTTTGTCGCTCACCACCGTTTGGTATTTGCCCTTCTCTCCTTTTACATACGTGGGTACAAAACAGAATCTCAGTATCTCAAAGTGAACAGGTTTGCGTAGTCCTTGTTTTTTCCTTGCATTCCACATGCAAAATACTTTTATACCACTATAGCGCTCCCGTATCAATTACAGAAGCATATAAAAATTATTACTTTTGTTTATGCTCGGACTATCGATGGCAAGCGTGATAAAAATCAGACCTAAAAATAAATTTGCATTGGACGTATATTCTTCGTATATTTGTACGTACAAATAATTTAATAATGGACACAAAACTGACATTAAAGCTTAACCAGGATATTATCGAGAAAGCTAAAGAATATGCAAAATCGAAAAAAACCAGTCTTTCAAACCTGATTGAAAATTACTTGCAAAAATTAACAAATGACAAAAAAAGCAATAAGAGAATCACTCCTCTTGTTAAAAGCCTTTCAGGTGTTATAAGCCTGCCTAAAGACTATAACGACAGAAAAGACTATACTGACTACTTAACTAAAAAATATAAGTAAGTGGAAAAGGTATTTGTTGACTCTGACATTGTTCTTGATCTATTAAGCGCCAGACAACCTCATTATAAATACGCTGCAGAGTTATTTTCGCTTGCCGACGAAAACTCGATAAAACTTTATGTTTCCTCATTGACTTTTGCAAACGTAAATTACATTTTATCAAGGCAACTTTCCGCAGGACAAGCGAGAAAAATGCTTTTAAAATTCAAGACTCTTATTAATGTATTATCAGTCAATGACAAAATTATTGAACTCTCTTTAGCTTCCGACTTCCATGACTTTGAAGATGCTATTCAATATAATACAGCAATTGAAAACGGTATAACTACTTTGCTGACAAGAAATCTTAAAGACTTTAAAAGAGCAGAAATCGTAATTCTGACAGCTCAACAATATTTAAAAGTAATTGAATAACAGCACCTACCGGTAACTTGCGATGCCGATGCGCGTTCCATGCCAATCAACCATGGTCGCATTGAGGTCAGCTACAACATGCAGACAGTGGTTGATGCAAAGAATTGCCTGATCGTACATTTTGAAAACACAAATACCAATGACAGAAAAGCTTTGTCGGGATTGGCTATAGAGACGAAAAAACAACTGAACAAGGAAACCATCGAAGCCCTTGCAGATAAAGGGTATCATAACGGCGAAGAACTTGACCTGTGCGCTAAAAACGGAATCACGACTTACGTTGCTGTTCCTGATTCACCACGCAGTTGTGAGATACCTACACCTGATTATTACGGCGACAAATTTATTTATGATTCGAAGAAAGACGTCTATATCTGTCCGCAGAAAAAGATCCTCAAAGGCAGTGGGCGCTGGTACACGAAGGGCAACGGAAGTAAATATGAGAATCAGGTTAAGCATTACAAAACGTCAGCATGTAAAAGTTGTCCGGTGAAGGCGCTTTGTACAAGAAATAAAAACGGTCGGTTGATAGAAAGGTCGCAGTATGCAGAAGCAGTCGAAGCAAACACAAAGCGTATTCATTTAGAAAAAGAAAAATATTTGCTACGCCAGGAAATAGTGGAGCATCCATTTGGAACTGTAAAGCAGCAATGGGGCTTTGATTATATTCTGCTCAAAGGACTAGAAAAAAATGAAGCGGACTTCGGATTAATCTTTGCGGTGTACAACATGAGAAGATTGCTCACTATTATTGGCGTTGATGAACTTAAAAAGCGCCTCCAGAAGGCGTTACGCACATTTTTGCGACCGATGTTCTCCATATCGCGCTTCGGCAGCAAAATATTTTTGCCATGCTATAAACGTTCCCGGTGCGCTATGGGATGAAAAATAAATTTGTAGGTTTGTTGTTACACGAACTGCCGTTACCTGCAATGCTAAAAAGACACATAGACATAACTTGGTTTCCTAACTCTTGGATTCGACTACGGACTGACAAGAGGGTTATTTATTTTGACCCAGCTTACCTGACGACTTATTTTTCAAAGTTTAAAGACAAAACTGAATTTTCAAAGTGGCCAGACCCAATTGATGGACTACCAAACGGAATTGAGAAGGCTGACTATATTTTTATTACACATCATCACAAAGACCATTGTAAGAAAGTAACGTCAGATAGACTGCGAAATAGTAAAACAAAAGTTTATGCTCCAACTTCCTGCAAAATAGAACTTGGTTCAACTTTTCAAACAGTAAAGCCAGGTGACAATTTACAACTCGATGCAGAAACATCTATTAGGGTTATAAATGCTTACAATACTGAAACAGGTAGTTCAACTCGAAAGCAACATAAAAAAGGAAAGGGTGTTGGGTATATCTTGACTATTGGTTCATTGACAGTTTATCATGCGGGAGACACAGACTTTATTCCAGACATGGAAGAATTAGGAAATATAGACATTGCCTTTATTCCAATTGGAGGTAAATTCACAATGGACATTGACGAGGCAATCAATACAGCTTTGGTGATTAAGCCTCGAATATTAATTCCAATTCATCATCTTGACCAAAGTCCTGAAATGTTTTGTTTGAAATTGCTAAAAAAAAGTAAAATGAAATGTATAATTCCAATAATCGGAAAAACAATAAAACTATAACAATGACCTATGAAAAAAGATGAAATATTTATTTGGCACGAACTTGATACTAGTGACCCAAAAAAGAGCGGACACTTTTTTAATAAATTATTCGGGTGGACACTTAAAGAAGTGGACGCAGGAGAATTTGGCACTTATACTATTTTTCAAAAGGACGGTGAAGATCTTGCTGGTATAATGAATCCAACATCAGAATCTCCAACCAAGAAGTCCCAATGGCAAACTTATATTGCAGTTGACGATGTAGATGCCTGTGCACAATTGACCATTGAATTGGGAGGTAAGGTATTAGTGCCTCCTCATGATGTTCCTGCATTTGGGAGAGTTTGCTTGATAGCAGAACCGACTGGCGCCACGATTCCATTGGTTAAACCTATTAAGCAATAAAACTTGATTGCTAACATCTAATGACTGTAACGAATGAGTGGCACTGACTATAACAGCGGTCTGCCTCAATACGGGCATCATCGGTAAAATAAAGTTCTTAGCATTTTAGTATCTTCGTTCCAGCGAACAGCCTTGTGCTCCGAAACCCCGCACTGCAGCAGTCCGCGGAACGTTATGAGTATTTCTTAGGCAACATCGGAAAATCAAACTGACTGCCTAAAAACGAACAGATAAGACGACATCTAAAAATAAACGGGGACGCTGAAAACCGGATAGAGTAAGCATTATCAATAAAGCAATAATAAAATATGGAAAATCAACCACCAGCACCAATTCGTGCATTTCAGA
>CAYHCU010000309.1:0-3772 GCA_964355035.1 uncultured Flavobacteriales bacterium
TTGTGTTTTTAAAAGTATTTCCCTACGACAACATTCATACCATGGATAAGGTCTTCATTTTAGGTATTGAATCATCCTGCGACGAGACATCTGCAGCAGTCATCTGTAATGAGATGGTGCTTTCGAATGTTATTGCAGGTCAGGAACTCGTGCACCGTTTCTATGGTGGTGTTGTCCCTGAACTTGCTTCTCGAGCTCATCAACAGAAGATTATCCCCGTTGTTGAAGAGGCACTTCGTCGTGCAAATATAACCAAAAACGACCTTCATGCAGTAGCTTTTACACGCGGTCCGGGATTAATGGGTGCATTATTAGTAGGAGTTTCTTTTGCAAAATCGTTTTCCATGGGTTTAGCTATCCCTTTGATAGATGTCAACCACATGAATGGTCATGTGCTTGCCCATTTTTTGCAACCAAATTCTTTGCATCTTCTTGATTTAAAGCAAGTTCCATCCTACCCTTTTCTGTGTCTGGCAGTTTCCGGCGGCCATACACAAATTGTAAAAGTGAATAGCCCGTATGATTTAGAGATTATCGGACAAACAATTGATGATGCTGCTGGCGAAGCATTTGACAAGACAGCAAAAATTCTTGGTTTACCTTATCCGGGTGGCCCATTAATAGATAAACATTCAAAGGATGGAAATTCAAATCGGTTTAAATTTCCGATTCCACATTCAGAAGGATTGAATTTTAGTTTTAGTGGATTAAAGACTGCTATTCTCTATTTTATAAGAGATCAAAAATTAATGGATGCAGATTTTGTTGAAAAGAATCTGCAGGATATTTGTGCTTCCGTTCAAAAAACAATTGTTGAAATTTTATTGAAGAAACTTCGTCTGGCGATTTCTCAAACAGGAATTAAAGAAGTAGCAATTGCAGGAGGTGTAAGTGCGAACAGCGGATTAAGAAATGCAATATTGAATTTAAAAGAGGAAGGTTGCCGGGTGTATATTCCTGAGCTTGAATTTTGCACTGACAATGCAGCAATGATAGCAATCTCGGGATATTATAAGTATTTGAGAAAAGATTTTGCTGGTTTAGATATTACGCCATTGGCTCGGTATTAATTGAATTCGTATAATTTTAAGTTGATAGAAACGATGAAACAAAAACACATTTCCGCGAGTATTCCATTTCTCTTTTTATTTTTTATCTATTCCTGTTCAAGTCAGCCAAAAGAGCCGACGAATGAAAATGGATCAGCTATAGCTGTAAATGACACCACACTCATGATTCATAGTTTTATTTGCGGATTGTGGAGTTTAGACAGTCAAAATATTTTAAACAATGAAGGTTTCTTTTTCAAATCTGATGGGACTGTAGATTTTGTGGCTAGTGAATATCAGGGTGAATGGCAGGTTATAGGGACGGATTCAATTAAATTAAAGTACGCCTACTTTGACTCTAGTTTTGAGTCTGGTTTTCATATCGATTCTTTGTCAGAATCCAGAATGATTCTATCGGATTCAAATGGTGTTCATTTGTTCAGGAAAGTTCCATTTGGCGTAAACATGGAAGAGACTGTGATCTCAGGATTTAGTGGGACACTCTTGCCCAATCAGTTGAAAGAATATAAATTTTCTATACCTTCTGCTAAAAAATTAAGAATAGCATTAAATACAAATTCAGACAACGTTCGTTTGAAAATTTTCGATGACTATAGCGAGCTCACTTCAACAGCGGTTAAAGATTGGCAATCGATAATGGTGCGTAGTGGAAATTACAAAATTGTTGTCGTTTATGTTGACTCAAAAAAAGCAGTGCCCGAAGAATTTTCGCTGAAGGTTTTTGGACAATAAGTTTTTGGAATACGGATTGCGGATTTCCGCAATCCGCAATCCCCAATCCGAATTCCTAAGTTCTTTTACCAAATCTTCACTCTGCTATCCGGTGATCTCCACATTTTTTCTCCTTCTTTTATACCGAAAGCTTCGAAGAATTCTGCCATGTTACTCATTGGGCCATTTACCCGTAAGAAGTTTGGTGCATGAACATCAGTCATCACTTGCATTGCCAAAGATTGATCTCGTGCGTGACCAAGCCATCCTATCGTATACCCCATAAAGTAACGTTGTACCGGTGTTAAACCATCGATCTTCTCGCCTTTTTTATACTCTGCAGTTTTTTTGAAAGCATCTAAACCGATGACCAATCCACCTAAGTCTGCGATATTTTCTCCAAGAGAAGCTGTTCCGTTGATATGTAAACTATCTAGCACGACATAGTCACTGAATTGTTTTTCTAATACCGCTGCACGCTTTCCGAAATTAACAGAGTCTTCTGTCGTCCACCAGTTCGAAAGATTTCCATTGGCATCAAACTGTCGACCTTGGTCGTCAAAACCATGTGTTAATTCATGACCAATTGTACTGGCTGCAGCGTAACCATAAATAATAGCATCATCTGCTAAAGAATCCGGTAAGCCGGGAATTAAGAAGATTGCTGCCGGTAAAACGATTTCATTGTTCGACGGATTGTAATATGCATTATAGGTTTGCGGAGTCATATCCCACTCAGTACGATCCACCGGTTTGTTTAATTTGTCAATATAATATTTTAACTGCCATGTACGACACTTAATAACATTTTGTGCATGGGAAGAACGATTTATTTCCATTGTAGAATAATCTTTCCACTTATCAGGATAACAAACTTTATAAGTGATTTTAGAAAGTTTTTCAATAGCTTTTACTTTTGTCTCTTTACTCATCCAATCCAAATTCTCAATATGTGTTTTATATTCTGCAAGCATGTCTTGTGTTAACTTTGTATATCGTTCACGCATAGAAGACGAAACAAATTTCTCAACATAAAGTTGACCTAAAGCATCACCAAGATATCCTTCTTCAGAATCAAGTATTTTTTTCCAACGTGGTCGTTGTGTTGTTGTTCCTGTCATTACGGTTCCGAAGAAATGAAAGTTTTGGTTAACAAATTTCGAACTTAGTTCTGCGGCAAAATTGTCAATCAAATTCCAGCGCAAATAATTTTTCCAATTGTCTATACTTACTGTATTTAAACTTTTTTCCAATTGGGTAAAGAATTCCGGTTGGCCAACGATAACTGTATCCACTCCACTAATGTTCATTGATTTTAATAATTCAGTCCAGTTAACCGATGGTGTTGACTTAGAAAAATCATCAATTGACATTTTATTGTAATTCGCATAAGGATCACGTAGGTCTTCCAACTTACGTGATGCTTTTGCCAAGTCTTCTTCAATTTTATAAACCGCAGCAGCATTTGAAGCTGCTGATTTTTCATCATCGCCCATTAAGATGAACATTTTTTGCAAATGATCTTTATATTCTTTTCTGATATTTATCGTACGCGAATCAGTATTGAAGTAGTAATCTCTATCCGGTAACCCTATTCCGCCTTGGTAAAAGTGCAAAGCGTATTTTGAACTGTTCATTTCATCCTGATAGATCGCTGCAGCAAATAATGGTGAACCTGCATAGATTTGAAATTGAGCAATAGTATTTAAAATATCTTGTTTTGTTTTAATGTTCGAGATCAAATCAAATTGCTCTTTCAAAGGTGTTAAACCCTGTGTTTCAATAGTTGCGCTATCCATACCGGTCGACCAAAAATCACCTATTCTTTGAGCATTACTTCCTTTTGCCGCAGCTTTGTCGCCAGCAGCGTCATTACTTAACTTTTGAAGTTTGTCATATATATCGTTTTGTACTAAGTTAGAAACAGCCCATCTTCTTTCACTTGATGGAATTGGATTTTCTTTCATCCAAGTACCGGTAGCGAATTTGAA
>CAYHCU010000310.1:0-3767 GCA_964355035.1 uncultured Flavobacteriales bacterium
CTTTTTACTTTTTACTTTTTACTTTTTACTTTTTACTTTTTACTTTTGACCTTTTACCTTTTACCTCCGACCTCTCACCTTCCACCTTCCACTCACTACCTACCCCTCACTAAATAATCAACATCGCATCCCCATAGCTATAGAAATGGTATTTTTCTTTGATTGCTACTTTATAAGCATTCATGATATTGTCGTAACCACCAAAAGCCGAGACCATCATCAACAAAGTTGATTCCGGCATATGAAAGTTTGTGATCATGCAATTCGCTACGCTGAAATCGTAAGGAGGAAAAATAAATTTGTTTGTCCAACCATCAAATGGTTTTAACTCGCCTTGTGTCGAAACTGAAGATTCAATAGCGCGCATAACTGTTGTACCAACCGCACAAATTCTCTTTTTATCAGCCTTTGCTTTATTTACGACAGTACAAGCAGCAGGAGTAATAATAACTTGCTCAGAATCCATTTTATGCTTTGTAAGATCTTCAACTTCCACCGGACGAAAAGTACCAAGTCCAACATGCAATGTAAGATCTGCAAAATTGATTCCTTTCAACTCTAATCTTTTTACCAAAGGCAAACTAAAATGCAAACCTGCTGTCGGTGCAGCAACCGCTCCTTCATTTTGAGCAAAAACAGTTTGGTAACGCTCCATATCTTCCGGTTCAGCTTTACGCTTAATATATTTTGGAAGCGGTGTATTACCAAGAATCGTAATTGTTTTTTTAAACTCTTCGTATGGGCCATCAAAAAGAAAACGCAATGTTCTGCCTCTGGACGTAGTGTTGTCAATTACTTCTGCAACTAAAAGATCATCGTCACCAAAATATAATTTATTGCCGATACGAATTTTTCGAGCAGGATCAACTAAGACGTCCCACAAGCGACTTTCACGATTTAATTCACGAAGTAAAAATACCTCGATCTTAGCGCCTGTTTTTTCTTTGTTTCCATATAATCGAGCAGGGAAAACGCGGGTATTATTCACCACCATCGTATCGCCTTCAGTAAAATATTCAAGGATATCTTTAAAGTGTTTATGCTCGATTTTCCCTGTTTTTCTGTCCATCACCATCAAACGTGCATCTTCGCGATTCTTCGCTGGATGTGTGGCAATTAATGCTTCCGGTACAACAATCTTAAATTGAGATAATTTCATAGTTTGGTTTTAAATGGAGGACGGTTAGATAGGCCCTAAATGGGCGGCAAATATACTATACTGAGCCCCCCCTTGTAAAGGATTTGGCTTAATATTTTTATTTTCGTTTAATTTACTTGATTTCAGGTAGTTGAGCAAGAAAATCGTGCGGAGAAACCGCATTTGCCAACTCGTATTTCCCAATTCGTGTCCTGCAAAGCGCCGAAAGGTACCCACCGGTTTCTATCTTATTTCCGAAATCAAATGCTAAAGAACGGATATATGTCCCCTTTGTACACACAATTCTAAAGTGAACCTCCGGTAATGAAATGGCGGTTATTTCAAACTGTTTAATCTCTATTTGGCGGGATTTCAACTCCACTTCAACCCCTTTTCTTGCCATATCATACGCCCGTCGCCCATCGACTTTTATGGCACTATGAATAGGGGGAATTTGATCTTGTAATCCTTCCATTTTTCGAGCTAATGCAAGTATCATCTCATTCGTCACATGAGCAATAGACCGATGGTTCTCTGGTTCTGTCTCCAAATCGTAAGATGCTGTCGTTGCCCCTAAAACAATGGTTCCTGTGTATTCTTTTTCCGCATCTTGAATTTCACTGATCTTCTTTGTCAACTTGCCACTGCAAATTACCAAAAGGCCTGTTGCCAAAGGATCTAATGTGCCGGCATGTCCGACTTTAAATCGCTTAATCAGTTTTCGTTCAGCTTCCGGAAATAATAAGCGATGCTCCTCTAGTAGTGGTTTCTTTAATTTCCTTACTACATCAAAGGATGTCCATCGTAAAGGTTTGTCGATAAGAATAATTCTATCCGTCGAATTATTCATTTTAAAGAATCTGCAAATTATATCCCATTCCATAAAGAATCAGAATTGCTAAACCAACTATGATTCTATAATATCCGAAAATCTTAAACCCATGTTTCGTCAAGTAGGAAACAAATGAACGAATCGCTAATAAAGCAACAATAAAAGCAACAACATTGCCAATCACTAAGAGTACTATCTGATTTCCTTGCAAGCCAGCTTTACCTTCCAAATAAAAATCTAAAAGATCTTTTGCTGTCGCAGCGAACATCGTAGGCACAGCAAGGAAAAATGAAAATTCCGCTGCAGCTTTCTTGTTTAATTTTTGTGTTAAGCCTCCAATAATTGTTGCCGCCGATCTTGAAACACCCGGTATCATTGCTATTACCTGAAAACATCCAATAATAAAAGATTTTTTATCAGACTTCAATTCATCTTCTCCACGCTCTTCTGCATAAGCAAACCACTTGTCTAATAAAATAAAAACAATACCACCAACCAATAATGCTATTGCCACTACAACTACATCTTCTAACAGCATATTAATTTGTTTTTTGAATAACAAACCAATTATAGCTGCAGGAATAAATGCAATAATTAATCTCTTGTAAAAGTGTATGGTTTCTTTAATCCCTTTCGAAGTAGGAATAAATTTCTTCCAATAAATCATAACAACTGAAAGAATTGCACCGAATTGAATGGTGACAGTAAACAGTTTTGTAAATGGATCTGAAGCAATACCCATCATTGATGAACCAATGATCATATGACCGGTCGATGAAACTGGTAAAAATTCTGTCAGACCTTCGATAATGGCTAAGATAATGGCCTGGAAAATTGTCATATAATTGGGAGTAAGGGTAAACTCATGTCATTTATAGACAAACGAATTCGGATTAGAACAAAGAAATTTTAAAAACTATTCCTTCGACTTTTTCATGATGGCATAAATTTCAATTGCTAAACCCAATATTACCAGAATCGGAGCAACTGTGATTCTTCTAGCACTGAATATTTCCGGATTAAAGACTTTTGGATCTTCTGAACCGCCGCCAATCATTAAAAGAAATCCAATTAATATTACCCCGATGCCAATAAACATCCACGTAAGATTCTCTTTTCCAAAAGGAAAATCAAGATTTGATTTTGTTTCTTTCTTTGCCATATCTTAAAAAATGTGCTTGAATTGGTGCGCAAGATAGGAAAAATCCTTTTCGTGGTTCGTTATTCGTGGTTCGAAATTCGTAGTTCGTATTTCGTTTGTCGTTTGGCCTTGAATTCGAATGTTGAATCATTTCCGATTGCTCCCCTTTAACCCCGTAAGCCATTTAAACAGTTTACCATCAATCTTTTAGCTACCAAGACAACCAACTCTCAACATTCAAGTTAGTCCGTTCCAAATTAGGAGCTTCGAAAAACGAAATACGAACCACGAATTTCGAACCATGCGCCACGAATCAAAAATAAAGCTCTCCACTATGCAACCTCAAGTACTTATTAATTGCAAAAAAAGTACTAAGGCCCGTTAAGACAATTCCTATTGTCATTATGCCGGCGAATAATGCACCGAGTAATTTTAAATCAGATAATTGACCAAATTCAGGAAAGGTAGTCTCGATGAAATAAATAATTACTCCAATTAAAATACTACTTACAATACCGGCATAAAATCCGTGTACAAATCCCTTTTTTAAAAATGGCCAACGAATGAACCCTTTTGTCGCGCCGACCAATTGCATGCTCTTGATAAGAAAACGTTTTGAATACATTGCAAGCCGAATTGTATTGTTGATCAGGACA
>CAYHCU010000311.1:0-3764 GCA_964355035.1 uncultured Flavobacteriales bacterium
GGCTACTTTGAAAAAGAACGCGACAATGTTCGGTGCCTCATCTCACATGCAACGGCATTGAAACCGGAAGGGATATTTGTATTCGATTATTTCAATTGCAGTAAAATTGTATCTTCCGGCGAATTGGAATCAATTAAAACCGTGGATGGTATTGATTTTCATATTCAAAAATCAATTCTTGGAAATAGAATTCAGAAAAAAATAGCTTTCACTGATGATGGCACTAAATTTTACTTTGAAGAACATGTGAATCTACTCAGCAAATCAGACCTGGAAAGATATTTCACCAGTGCAGGTTTGCAAATACTTCACACCTTTGGAAATTACAAACTGGAGAAATTCGAAGAAAATGTTTCTGAACGATTAATTTTAATAGCTAAAAAACTCAAGAAATAGAATGCCTATTTATGCTTATTTTCTCTTATTCGGAACGATTGTTTTAAGTGGACTTTCCTTCTTTGCTTTTAAAACAATTGGCGCAAAGCAATTGAAATTACTTTTATCATTCAGTGGATCTTATCTTTTTGCTTTAACGGTCTTGCATTTAATTCCTGATGTCTATCATAGCGGAGATCACTCTATCGGAATTTTTATCTTCATTGGTTTCTTTCTGCAAATTTGTCTTGAATTTTTTTCTGAAGGTATTGAACATGGACATATTCATGTTCACAAGCATCAAAATGCTGCTTTCCCTTTAGGTATGATGCTAGGTTTGTGCCTGCATAGCTTTTTAGAAGGAATGCCTTTGATTCAAAAATTTCAGGAAGAAAGTACACAACGATCCTTATTAGCCGGAATTATTCTTCATCATATTCCGGTAGCAGTTGCTCTGATGAGCATGCTCATGCAATCGGGCATTAAAAAAATTACAGCAATAAGTTTTCTTACCGTATTCGCACTTATGGCACCTGCGGGAGCACTGAGCAGCTTTCTAATAAGTAAGGGAGAGATTGAAAACCTCCCCCTTTTCTTTAATCAAATGATGGCTGTTGTGATTGGTATCTTCCTGCATATTTCGACAACAATACTTTTCGAAAGCTATGAACAACACCGATTCAACTATTTAAAATTACTGATTATCCTGCTCGGAGGACTCGCAGCCTTTCTTTCGTTAATTAATTTAGCGACTTCAAAGCAGCTTTAATCCCTTCCATATTTGGAAAATCTCCAAGGTTAGGAAGTATTTCAATAAAACGAATAACACCGTCTTTGTCTATCACAAATGTTGCACGCTTTGATACGTCTTTGTAACCAAAAGCAAATTAATAGTGAACTAAATCGTATGCTTTAATCGTTTCTTTATTAAAGTCTGACAGTAAAGGAAAATTCAATTTATTGTCTTCACCAAAATGCTTTAATGCAAAAAGAGTGTCTATCGAAACTCCAACTATAGTAGCATTCAGATCAGAATAAGCTTTATAATCCTCCTGAATTGAACACATCTCCGTTGTACAAGGACCTGTCCATGCCATTGGAAAGAAAAATAACACAAGGTTTTTTCCTTTGAACTGTTCTAAGGTAACTTCTTTTTTCTCAATATCTACCAGCTTAAAATCCGGTGCTTTTTGTCCTACTTGTAACATATTTTTTGATTTAATTGATTGTGCCGCAAAGAACGGGATAATTATTATTCAATGTCCACATACAATAAATTATATTGTGCATTTTGTTTAAAGCTTGTTTAAAATACAGACTCATTTTTTCTGCGCAAAATCTGTGTAAAATCTGCAGGAATCTGTGGAATCTGCGGAAAAAAAAATTAAAAACCGCTCTCGCAACTGAAATTCAATGCTTTAAAAAACGCATAAAACTATAACAGGGAAGATTATTGCTGTCGAAAATAGTTTTTTCAAATCAGTATTGATTACCTTTGCATTCGATTTTCGTAGTTCGAATAACGAGATTCGAAAAACGAAAATCGAAAATCGAAAAACGAAAAACATGTCACTAGTAGGAAAAAAAGCTCCATCATTCATAGCAAAAGCAGTGATCAAGGGCGATCAAATTGTAGACGAATACACATTGGACAATTTCTTAGGTAAAAAAGAAGTAATTTTCTTTTTCTACCCGAAGGATTTCACATTTGTTTGTCCGACAGAATTACATGCATTCCAGGAAAAACTTTCTGAATTCGAAAAAAGAAATGTTGCAGTTGTAGCATGTTCAACAGATACAGAACAATCTCATTGGGGCTGGTTACAAGTTCCCAAAAATCAGGGTGGAATAAAAGGTGTTACCTACCCTATTGTTGCTGATACAACAAAAACTATTGCTATCAATTTTGGTGTTCTTTCAGGAGAATATGAATATAACGAAGATGGCCAATTAACTGCATCAGGACCTATGACTGCTTTTCGCGGTCTTTTCTTAATTGATAAAGAAGGTAAAGTGCGTCACGAATTAATCAATGACCTACCTCTTGGTCGTAATGTTGATGAAGCTCTTCGTATGGTAGATGCTCTTCAATTTTTTCAAGAAAACGGTGAAGTTTGTCCTGCCAACTGGACCAAAGGTGGCGAAGGAATGAAAGAATCTCACGATGGTGTTGCTGCTTATTTGGCGAAGAATTAAGTTGGTGAGTGGTGAGTAGTAATTGGTGAGTACTTACCAATTACCACTCACTACTTACTTTTTTTAGCCAAATTCCAATACACATCCATCTCCTCAAGCGACATATCACTTAAACTTTTTCCGGCTTTTCTGGTTGCTTCTTCTAAATACTGAAAACGATAAATAAATTTTTTATTGGTTCGCTCTAGTGCTTCATCCGGATTGATGTTTTTGAAGCGTGCAAAGTTTATCAAACTGAATAATAAATCACCAAACTCTTCTTCCATGTGTTTCTGATCGCCGCTGTCTGATGCTTGTTTGAATTCACTTAGCTCCTCTTCTACTTTCTCCCATACTTGATTCGGCAACTCCCAGTCAAAACCTACTCCACGTGCCTTCTCCTGAATTCGCATTGCTTTTACCATTGCCGGTAAAGATTTTGGAACGCCGGACAAAACAGAATGATTCCCTTCTTTCAATTTCAATTGCTCCCAATTGCGTTTCACATCTTCCTCATTCTCGACCACCACATCACCATAAATATGAGGATGACGATAAATCAATTTCTCACATTGCGCATTGATTACATCAGCAATGTCAAATAACTTTTGCTCTTCTGCGATCTTTGCATAGAACACCATGTGCAACATCAAGTCGCCTAGTTCTTTCTTGATGGATGGCATATCATTTTCAATAATTGAATCTGCTAATTCATAAGTTTCCTCAATTGTCAAATGTCGCAAACTGTCGATGGTTTGTTTCATGTCCCAAGGACATTTCGCTCTCAACTCATCCATTATTGCCGCCAATCTTTCGAAGGCCGCTGCTCTGTCTGTCATATAGTTAGTTTAGTCTCCCAAAAATGCATAATTTATTTTGGTTGCATGTCACTATTCTAACCCTATTGACTTTTTTAATGAACGTTCTCATCAACAATGCGGGGAAGTCGTGGTTCGTGTGTCGTGGTTCGTGGTTGGTGAGTCGTGGTTAGTGGTTCGTGAGTCGTGGTTCGAACTGCAACTTACGAACATTGAATTTCGGAATTCGAGTCGTCTTACATCACACCTCCTCCCTATTACGCGACCACAGTGTCATCCTAAGAAACTCGTTGTTCTCTTAGTACGGCGGCTCGCTGCAACCAATTTGGATTCGCTTTTAATTTTGACCAAAGCAATTGGGTCAGTATTAAAAGTTGGGGTTAGCGAGTCGCAGCT
>CAYHCU010000312.1:0-3756 GCA_964355035.1 uncultured Flavobacteriales bacterium
AGCAGCAATTTAGTTTGCTGCTAAGTTTTTTCAACTAACTTTGGGACAACCTCGATGAAAAAGCTAAGCACGATTCTTTTAGTTGTTTTTTTGAATATGGTTGAGTTGAATTCAAATGCGCAATGCCCAACATGCAATTTTACACCAACTCCTGTTTCAATCAGTTATTCACAAAGTAAACCACGGGCTCTTTACGTGAATAGATTGTTGAAATTTAATGACCCTAACAATCCTTCGTTAGGGATTGATGAAGCAGTTTCGCTTTTGGGAGTAGATAGAGATGGCAGCGGAAATTACGATGGAATATTTCAAAAGGAAAATCAATTATTAGCATATGCGCAATCTATTGGAGTGCAAACTTTGATTTTGTATGATGTTGAAAACATTCTTAATAACAAAACGATGCTGTATGGAAGTTCTGATCTTGAAACCCATTTAAGGAGGTTTATCCAAAATGCAAGAATTGGTGGTTTTGGTATTACTGAGATAGCGGCTGTTGTTGGTTGTGGATACAACGTAAATCAAGTTGCTGTTTATGATGACGGGACATATAGTGTAGAGGGATGTTGGATTCCCAAAATCGGAGAGTTTGTAGAGGTAACCGAAAAGGCCCAGAATGAAGGAAAAACGTACAATGCAATGATTGCATCAGTAAAACTACTAAAAGACGTTTATAATTATAATTTGGAGTGTCGCAAAAAAGCGATATCAGTTGATTTCGTTTGTTCAAGCACTTTTGACCGTATTGTTAGCGAATTCGAATTTTGGAATGCACTGAATCACGATAATGCATGGAGAAATTTTATTTTGCTTACATCTTACATGGATTGCCTTAGGATCAATAGTCTTTGCACAATGCACTCTGATATTTATCTTGGTTGGCTTCATCTAGATTCTTATGACGATCAGGAGCAAGCAGATTTCATTGATGTAAATTTTGATCGAGTAATGATTCATAGTTATCGTTGTGATCCTGCAGATTTGTTCCCATATGCTAGTGCGCCCTCTACACCGGACCCTGGTAGACTTGAATTATTTGGTAATTCTTCAAGCATGAAACCCAATACTGAAATTTGGCCAATTTTTTCTGCCGAATCATCGACTTTTAACGATTCGTATAATAATTGGTGCGATTTTTTAGGTGGATTTCTTCGATTAGGAGGAATAAATAATATTGCATATTGCGAAAATATTTTTCAAAATGACTATGATTTAAATTCATCTTCTTGGGATAACACAATTGGTGGATACACATGGTTTACTTCATCATTTATGATTAGTAATTCATTGCTTCGGATTAGAGAATCAAAGGACATTTCACATGGAATTTCATTTTCTCTTTATCCTAACCCTGCTTCAAACAATATTGAGATTGCAGCTTCTGAAACTTTTACTGCTTCTTTGGTATTTAAATTGAAAGATATAAACGGACTAATTATTCTTCAAAAGAATTTGGTTGATCAAAAAACTACTGTTGATATATTAAAATTAAAATCAGGGACTTATATGTTTAGTATTGTTGATCAACATTCTTGTTTAGCGGAAGGTAAGTTAATTGTAGAAAAATAGATTTCGATAAGTGATTCCTTTAGCGTAAATACTTTTATGTTTACAATTTGGAAACAGTTGAAAAATTTCGCATTGAATAGGGAATTTTCCTTCCTGAAACAGTACTCTTTAAGTAAAATAGATGTTGTAATATCTTTATGAGAATGCTCGTTTAAATCTCCATGACTTTCAGTCTGAAATAAATCTCAACCTACACAATCGATTTATGTATTCGATCAACCAACTCCCCAAAAACACTACTCCGTATAATAAACCGAAATTTGACCTTCGCTCACACTCTCCGAACCGGTAATAGGACTTCGAAGAGTTATAAGGAAGGTTCCTTTTAAAGGATTTGCACTTGTGTTTTTTGAAGTGATCGTCTAAGTCTCGGAATTGTTTTTAGTTGATTTACAACTACCAATTCCTGTATATAAAACATGGCTTCGGTCCAAAGTAATGAGATCAAATATGGTTTTATCAAATCGCAGATCTATTTATCCCTTTTCCGAAAAAATTGCGGCAAGTTTTTTCTGCTAAATAAAACGAGAAAAGAGTAGAAAGTTTTTTTAAAATTTACCTATGAAATCTTGATTTTTCCAGATCGAGAAATTTGCTTTAAAATTTTCACAACTTTTCTTTCAAATAGAAAAACAAAACGCACCTGGATTTTGCACTTTACACAAAACTGAAACCAAAATTCAAAAAGTTGTGTCAAAAAAATATTTCAAATTCTTTTTTTTGCTCTTTAATCGGAACTAATCATCTAATTTTGAAATCGTTGAATCCGCTTTGGATGTACTGTTTGAAGGTTATTATAATATGATAATTTTTTTTCTCCCACTTTGTTAAAAAATAAATTCTTTTATTTGCGCACGTTGAAATTGAAAACATGGCAAAAAATTTAGTGATAGTTGAGTCGCCGGCAAAGGCGAAAACGATTGAAGGATATCTTGGAAAGGACTTTGTGGTTCGATCCAGTTACGGCCACGTCAGAGATCTTGTCAAAAGTGGAATGGGTATTCAGATAGAAAAAAACTTTGAACCTGTTTATGAGATTAGTCCCGATAAGGAGAACGTAATCGATGAATTAAAGAAACTATGTAAGAAAGCCGAAATGGTCTGGCTCGCTACCGATGAGGACCGCGAGGGAGAAGCAATTTCATGGCATTTATATGAGACGTTGAAGCTTGACAAGAACAACACAAAGCGTATTGTCTTTCATGAGATCACCAAAAAGGCGATTACAGAAGCCATAAAAAATCCACGTACAATCGACAAAAACCTTGTCGATGCACAACAAGCACGGCGAATTCTTGACCGCTTGGTTGGATTTGAATTGTCACCCGTTTTATGGAAAAAAATTCGTCCGCAATTATCTGCCGGAAGAGTTCAATCGGTTGCTGTTCGTTTAATTGTAGAACGCGAAAGAGAAATTGATGTCTTTAATATTACTGCTGCATTTCGTGTAACAGCAATTTTTGAAGTCAATGGAAAGTCGTTCAAAGCAGAATTACCGAAAAAATTCAAGACAAAAGAAGAAGCCGAAACGTTTCTGAAGAATTGCATAGGCGCCGATTTCAAAGTAAAAAATCTTGAAGTCAAACCCGGCAAACGTACTGCCTCCGCGCCTTTTACAACATCAACTTTACAACAGGAAGCATCGAGAAAACTAGGTTACAGCGTTTCTCAGACCATGGTTCTTGCCCAGAAGTTGTATGAAAGTGGTAAGATTACATATATGAGAACGGATTCAGTGAATCTGTCTCAGGATGCAATGGATTTTACCAAAGAAGCCATCACAAAAAATTACGGCGCCAAATATCATGAAGGTCGTCAGTACAAAAATAAAATTGCTTCCGCACAAGAAGCTCACGAAGCTATTCGTCCGACAGATTTTACAATTGAAACCGCCGGTAACGACCCACGCGAAGAACGCTTATATAATCTGATCTGGAAACGTACCATTGCTTCTCAAATGGCAGATGCTATTCTCGAAAAGACAGTCATTACAATATCATCACAAAAAACAGCAGAAGATTTTGTTGCCAATGGTGGAGTAATTAAGTTAGATGGTTTCCTGAAAGTATATATGGAGGGAACCGAAGATGAAACTAACGAAGAACAAGAAGGCCTTGTGCCTACAATGTCAAGCGGGATTAAATTCATTCTTCAGGAGGAAAAAGCAACAGAAAGATTTACCTATCC
>CAYHCU010000313.1:0-3747 GCA_964355035.1 uncultured Flavobacteriales bacterium
TTACTTCGATTATCACGTTATTGAAAGTTTTGACAACGAAGAAAAAACTATTCTTGGTGGTGAATTATATCGAATCCAAAAACCTTCCAGAATGTTATTCGGAGCAAATGGTGGTGACAACAAACAGATTTCTTATGAAGAAAGTGTTGAACTTTCAGCAGCAAGTATAGGAGAATCTGCTTTCTACAATTGGTATGACGAATCCGGTGATTTGATTTATTCAGGACAAAATTTTACTGTTACTCCTGATATAACTTCTAAATACAAATTAGAAGTTATTGCGCAAAGCGATGGATTTACCAGTTATGATTCCGTGATTGTTCATGTAAAAGAATACGAGATAAAAGAACTTTCACCTAATCCGGCAATCAATCAAGTTGATATAAGTTATCAAGCGAAGAAAGCAACATCCGCTTATATTTCAATCATTCAGCCGTATACAACATCGAGCAACAATTATTTAATTGATCCTAATTTAACTACGAAAACGATTGACTTATCAAGTTTTACACCGGGAAGTTATTTTGTGAGGCTTATTTGTGATGGTATTGTAAAAGATGAGAAATCGTTGATTGTTCAATAAAGAGTCGGAAATTTTTAAGCATCCATGCAGTCAAATAATCGGTTACTGTATGGATGCTTTTTTCTCGACAAACGAATCACGAAAATCGAAAAACATATTCTACCCAATCTGCGCTCCCAAACCGAAACCGGTTGGCAGAGTAACTAATCCATTTTTCCCATATTGAATACCATTTAGAATAGGGTCTTCTTCAAACATCAAAGGCGTATCGAAATCAAAATACTTCACGCTGGAACTACTCAAGGCTAAATGGGCGGATGCAGTGAATCCTAAACGTGATTCAAGGAAACCTCCGATTTGAACATCGATATTGTTTTCTTCGGCAAGCTTCAAAATTTTTAATGCTTTATTTATCCCTCCTGATTTCCCTAACTTAACATTGAATCGATCACATGCTCCGATTTTAATCAATCGCGCTGCATCAAGATGGTCACAACATGATTCATCAGCCATTATTGGAATTGAACTTGACTTTTTTATCTCAGGCAGATCAAGAAAATTGTGTTTGTTGATGGGTTCTTCGCAATGTTCTACGTTCATCGTTTTTAATTCCTCCAAAATAAAAATAGCATCTGCTTTTGACCAACCTTGATTGGCATCGATGCGAATAGAAATTTCATTGCCGACTGCTTTTCGTATTGATTTCATTCTTTGAATATCGTCAACTGCCTTTCCCCCTAACTTCACTTTAATTACAGGAAAACCGGCATTCAGAATTTTCAAAGCGTCAGCAGCCATCTTTTCTGCCGTGTCAATACTAACTGTATAATCTGTTTGAATTATCTTATCGTTTTTCCCTCCTAAAAATTCATATAGCGGAAGATTTGCTTTTTGTGAAGCGATATCGTATAAAGCAATATCAAAAGCGCTTTTTATAGATGTGTTTCCAAAAATAATTTTGTCCATCAACAAAACAAGTTCGTCAATTAGTAAAGCATCTTTCCCAATGAAGGCTTCGGAAATGATTTTCCCGACAACCAAACACGTTTCTGAAGTTTCGCCATGAATGCTTCTAAAAGGACTACATTCACCAAAACCAATTATACCACTTGACGTTGTTATTTTTACAATGACATTATCAGCATAATCCAATCTTCCCAATGAAATAATAAACGGTTCCCGTAATTTTACCTTTAACGGTTTTACTTCGATCGCTTTAATTATTTCTTTCGCCATTCTTAGTATACAATAATTTTAGAATAATGTACTGATGTTGTTGTTGATTGCTTTAAAAAATAAGTTCCGGCAGATACAGCAGATAAATCAAATTCTATTTGTTCAACTTCATGATTTGTTTTAACAGCAATTTGTTTTCCATCAAAACTCAATAATTCAAATGTAGAATTAACCATAGATGTCTGTACAAATAATTTTCCATGCACAGGATTCGGGAAAACCTGCGTTGATCCCTTTTCTGCATCAGTGATACTATTAAAAACAGCATCATTCACAAAAACAGGAATTGAAGCATTCTGTTGACCTGTTCCGCCAACTTCTGCCAAATGAAAGGATAAAAATGCACGAACTGAATCTGTAGTTGTAGAAAGATAGTGCATGACAATATTATGCGCTTCGCCCTGTTGTAAAGTTGTATTGGTGCCTCCGGAGGAAATTGTTAATTCAGGTGAATGTGTAAGCTGAATATTAGAAATATCAATTGCCGTATTTCCTTGGTTAACCAATACGTAATTAAAATCAGCTGTAGTGTTTGACGGAACAAATCCATAGATGGCTGTGTCCTGTGTTAAATCCATTGAAAAAACTTTTTGTGCAACAGATGTAGAAATGATTGAACGAATTCGTTCAAGAAATTGCGGGTAATCAACGAATGGATTTCTGTTGTGTTGAACAGCCTGAATGTCATTCACTCTTCTTCTGTCGATTGCTGTTACAGGAAAAGATGTGTACCAGTTTCTTAAAACCGTTTCCATTGAAGCATCCAGAAAGTTCGAATAGTTCTGATATCTCAATACAAAATAAAACATCGCACGAGCAACAACACCTTTCTGCTGATCTCTTGGCTCAAAAAAAGTATTCGTTCCTGACGAACCTCCATCAGTCCATGTAGGATTGGCTACTTCAGCAAAAGCATTGTCGCCGCGAATTCCATTTGCTACATCGTCTGTTGGAAATAAATGATGCAAATCTGATTTCATCGGCTCTGCACTTAAAAATAAGGATTGCGGCCATGTATGTTCTGTATTGAAATTATCGGTTGTTTGACAATCAGAACGATCAATATAACCAACTGCAAGTCTTCCTGTGTAAACACATTCCAACGTATTCTGTGTCGCTCCCTGACCATTGAACCGTTTATTGTCGATGGACATAAACATTTCATCGCGTGCCGAATTGTAACCAAGTGATACATAACCTACACCTGTGATATTACTGATCTGTGTTTTAAGTGCTTCTTCAGATGTATTTTCTGTTAAATTATAATAGGTATTTGAATAACGGCCCTGACCAATTAAATCTACACTTACAAAACCTCTCAAGCTATTGTTCTCAATAACCATTTCTGAATTGTGCAATATATTATGTCGTGGAGAAAATTTTATCCAATCTGTCTGAGCTCCACCTGCGGGAATAACAAAAGAATAATTAATTTGTGACGAGAATGCCGGCTGACCGTAGGTTGTATAAAACTTGATAGCAGAAACAATAACGTCTTGCGAAGTCGGATTTTGTATCGTTAGCAATAAACTATCCGGTGCATTTTCATAGGCAACACCAAAATTCAATTGCGGGAAATTAACCGTTAATCCTTGCGCCTTCACATGTGCCGGAAAATAAAATAAGGCTGCAATGAGCAGCCTTACTAAAATTGTTTGAGTCTTATTCATCTATTGTTTTTAACGAAACATATTATGCTTCTGTCACTTCGATTTTAGTTATTTCATCTCCTGCACGAATTGCATCAATCACTTCTAAGCCTTCAACTACTTTTCCGAAGCAAGTATGATTTCTGTCTAAGTGTGCAGTGTTTTCACGGCTGTGACAAACGAAAAATTGTGATCCACCGGTATCACGACCGGCATGTGCCATGCTGAGTACTCCGCGATCATGGTATTGATTTCCGCCGTTTACTTCACATTTGATTTTATACTCCGGGCCACCGGCTCCTGTTCCATCCGGACAACCTCCCTGAATTACGAAATTTG
>CAYHCU010000314.1:0-3744 GCA_964355035.1 uncultured Flavobacteriales bacterium
CTGAAAGACAAAATGCACCGATGATTTCGCCTTTAGCAAGAGGCACCAGATATTTTTGTTTTTGTTCTTCATTTCCAAAATTCTCAAGTCCCCAGCAAACTAGCGAGTTGTTTACAGACATAACTACAGACGCAGATGCATCGACTCTGGAGATCTCATCCATTGCAAGCACGTAGGAACTACCATCCATTCCACCACCACCGTATTGAGGGCTTACCATCATTCCAAGAAATCCAAGCTCACCCATTTTTTTAATTTGTTCGGCAGGAAATTTTTGGTGTTCATCGCGCTCGATTACGCCGGGTTTCAATTCGTTCTGTGCGAAATCGCGCGCAGCCTGGCGGATCATTAAATGTTCTTCACTTAGTTCGAAATTCATATTTGGTTTGTTGATTTTTCTGCTTTTATAGGCAGAAATGATGAATTAGTGCTTTTTTATTGAGGACGACAAACCTACACGATTTGCACGTTATTCACAAACCTATAGAAAGACTGCAAGTTCCTCATTTACAGCTTTTTTCGCTAAATGCTCGAATTTTTCATCAGAACTTTTCTATTAAGAATTAAACTATCTCAATATCTTCGCCACTCATGAACCAAGAGAAATACAAAGTCGTTGGCATAATGTCGGGTACATCGTTAGACGGTGTGGATCTGGCTTATTGCACTTTTTCATTTCAGGGAAACTGGAATTTCGAATTTCATTTCGGGAAAACAGTTTCGTATAGCGCGGAATGGAAGAGAAAATTAGGCACTGCGCAATTTCTTTCGGTGAATGAAATCGAGGAATTGGATTTGGAGTATGGGAGATATTTAGGACAATTAGTAATGGAATTTATAGCTGAAAAAAAAATCAATCCGGATTTTATTTCATCTCACGGACATACAATTTTTCATCAACCTAAAAAGGGCATTACAGTGCAGATTGGTTCAGGAAAGGAAATAAATAGAATTTGCACTATACCGGTTGTCTGTGATTTTAGAAAAGGCGATGTTGCTTTGGGTGGCCAAGGAGCACCTTTAGTTCCAATCGGGGACAAGCTTTTATTTTCACAGATGGATTACTGTTTGAATCTGGGTGGAATTGCAAATATCTCTTTTGAAAAAAACAGTGAACGGCTGGCCTTCGATATTTGTGCTTGCAATATGGTCTTGAATGAACTAGTATCTAACTTAGGGAAAGAGTACGATGCGAATGGGGAAATGGCGCGATCAGGAAAAACAGATAAATTGTTGTTAGAAGAATTGAATTCGATTTCGTTTTATTCACAACCTTTTCCAAAATCGTTAGGAAGAGAAGATGTAGAACGAGAACTATTTCCTTTGCTTAACAAAAGCGATTTGAGTATTGCAGATAAATTGAATACATTTTGCAAACACATTGCTATTCAAATCAGCCATGTGTTGGAAAAGGATGTTACAGATTCAAAGATGTTGGTAACAGGAGGAGGGACATTAAATATATTTCTGCTAGAATGTATAGAAGAAAAATGTAGTTTAAAAATCATTGTGCCTCAAAAAGAAATTATTAATTTTAAAGAAGCTATAATTTTTGCTTTTCTTGGAGTTTTACGAATGAGAAACGAGGTCAATTGTTTGAAAAGCGTCACCGGTGCGTCGAGAGATTCGTCGGGCGGGGAAGTTTTTGTTAATTTGTAAATAGTGAGTAGTGAGTAGTAAGTAGTATCCCTTCCACTTACTACTTACTACTCACCACTAACAATTTAAAAATCATCATCATCATCATCAAAATCTCCAACCGGAGTATGGTCGTCTAAGTTTTTAGAGTCGTCGTCGTCGTCGTCATCTTTTGCAGGTGCAACATCGTCAGATTCTTCAACGTCATCTCTGTCATCAACATCGACATCAGCATCTTTTTCATCAATCTCCTCAATGTCTACGATTAATAAATCATCGTCGTCATCGTCGTCAAGACTGATAGCTTTCGGTTTTAAAACGGGAGCTTTTTTCGGTTCAATATTTTTTACAATCGGTATAGTTTTTTTAGGAGCTGCTGCTTTAGCGACAGGAGTAGCTTTCTTAGCAGGAGTTTTTGCTTTAACGACAGGAGCAGCCTTCTTCGCAGGAGTTTTTGCTTTAGCGACAGGAGTAGCCTTCTTTACAGGAGCTGCTTTTTTTGCAACAACTTTTTTCTTTGCAGGAGTAGCTTTCTTCGCAACAACTTTTTTCTTTGCAACCACCTTTTTCTTTTTGGGAGTTGCTTTTTTAGCAATTACTTTTTTCTTTTTGGGAGCTGCTTTCTTTGCAGCAGGTTTTTTCTTTGCAGCTTTTTTTGCAGGCGCTTTCTTGGCCGCTTTTTTAGCTTGTGGTTTTTTTGTTGCTTTCTTTTTCTTTGCCATGGCTTGGAGTCTGGTTTTGGACAGGGTGCAATATTAAAAGGTTAGTTTCAAAATTACAATATGATTGTCGTTAAATCCAAAAAAAAATGAAAGTTTTTTTTAGATGACGAAAGTTATCTTTCATTTGGTGAACTTACCCCTTATTATTCGTATCTGCCGTCCGTAAAACAGGACGTAGTCTTTGTTCCTTACCAAACAGTCCAAAATCCGCAATCCCAATCCCCTTCATTAAATAACCTATTTAATTGCTCGGGATTCCTTAAGTTTGTGCCTCCAAAATTGCGTATGAAAAATAATACTACAACAGAAATGACATCAATCAGAGAATTGATTCGTCAATTTGAGGAAAAGCGTCCTGAAATCGTTTTTGAATGGAAAGATAGTGAAACAGAAGCAGAAGGCTGGATTGTAATTAATTCACTTCGTGGAGGTTCTGCAGGCGGTGGGACACGAATGCGGAAGGGGCTGGACAAAAGGGAGGTAGAGTCATTGGCAAAGACAATGGAGATAAAATTCTCTGTAAGCGGACCGGCAATCGGTGGTGCTAAATCAGGAATCAATTTTGATCCGCTGGATCCCCGCAAGAAAGGAGTTTTGGAAAGATGGTTTAAAGCAGTCGTCCCAATATTAAAAGCATATTATGGTACCGGTGGTGATTTAAATATCGATGAAATACACGACGTAATTGCAATTACTGAAAAGTATGGATTAAAACACCCTCAGGAAGGAACGGTTGTAGCGCATTTGAAGGTTTCAGAGGAAAAGAAAGAAAGAATCATTCGTCAGCTGCAAGTTGGAGTTAAAAAACGATTAGACAGCGCTGTCTTTTCTCCCGATATTAATAGAATGATTACCGTTGCCGACATGATTACCGGTTATGGGGTAGTTCAAGCAGTACTTGCTCATTATAGCTTAAATGGAATTGAAATAAAAGGGAAGCGTGCCATCGTTCAGGGCTGGGGAAATGTGGGTGCTGCTGCAGGTTTTTATTTGGCCCAAATGGGTGTAAAAGTTGTAGCAATAGCCGACCGTTTAGGTGGTGTGATCAAGAAAGAAGGATTTACATTTGATGAAATCACTAATCTTTATTTGGAAAGAAACGGAAATCAGTTGAACTCTCCTTTGTTGATACCTTTTGAGGAATTGGAAAAAGAAGTATGGCAAATAGGAGCAGAGATATTTATCCCCGCAGCAGCTTCTCGAATCGTACAGGACTATCAGGTAAAAAAGATGATAGAGAATGGTCTGGAAGTAATTTCTTGCGGTGCCAATGTCCCTTTTGCAGATAAAGAAATTTTCATGGGACCGGGAGCTGAATTTGCCGATGGCGAAGTAAGTGTAATTCCTGATTTTATAGCAAACTGCGGAATGGCGCGTGTTTTCA
>CAYHCU010000315.1:0-3737 GCA_964355035.1 uncultured Flavobacteriales bacterium
ATTAGCAGTAAAATTATACGTTACCGATTGATTATAATTATTGGAAGTAATCACCACATTTGAACGGAAGTGATCAAATGTGTAACCGGGATTTGGAATAGCTGTAATTGTTACCGGATTCCCATTGAAATAAATTCCGGACCAAGGTAAACTGGTTGGTGTAATTGTACTGATCTCAATTCGTCCTGAACCTGCAGGAGACGCATTCAGAGTTAAAGTTACGTTACTTGTTAGCGCAAATTGTGATCTTATAAAATCTCGTGCTTTTGTCGGCCGGGCATTTACGAATGAAATCATACTATTGATATTCGATTGCCACGTTGAAGTATTACTACCCCACTTTGCAAAATGTGCTGTCATATCAAAACTCATCGAGTCTTTGAAGTGATTGATTTCGTTAAGCACATTTGACGGTAAATAAATCGTATTCATTAAATCAGCATATCTGTTAATGAATTCTCTTTTGAAAGTGGGATTATGCAGAATAGCATCAAACATTTCTGAGCTATAAGAAAATGCTGACGGATTAATGGCCATTGACAGGCGATTATCATTCACACTTCCACTATATCCAAAACCCATGTCAGTATCATATAACAAATACTTCCATTTAGCGCCTGTTGTAGCAGGTCTCCATAATTTAATATTATTCGTCCAGGCACCAATCCAATCGCCATTGTTGTAATAAGTTTCCGCAATAAAATAATCTTTATAATTTTTTAGATCAAGAACACTATTCATATGATCATAGTAGGTCTGAGTTGTTGCTGTTTGTGCAGTAGCATAGTTGTACATGTCCCAAAAAGAAGCATCGCTACCTTCTTTCACAGTCATACTACTTCCACCTTCTACAAGGTAATTTATTTCTGATTTTCCTAAACCAAAGTTATTTTTCATGAAATGACTGTCATGATTTTCATGAATTGTATAAACACCCCAAAAAGCTCCATTTAAAAACATGACAGCAGGTTCAGTTGCCAAATATCCGCTATTCGTATTTCGCATGATTCTCTCCATAAGTGCATCTCTGAAATGAACCACATTCCAATCGGTACCTGAATTCCTTAAAACAAAATTATCAATGTTATCGATAAACGTTTTGTCACTCCAGAAAGGGTAATTTATTGCACTTGTTCCATATCGATCACTCAATTTAATTTCAAAACTTTTCTGTGCTTTAGATCTTGAATAATTACCATAAATTTTTATGTCAGAATCAAATTTAATAATTGAATTTTGATCTTTGTCAAAGTATTCAACTGACGCCGGTTTTGCCCAATCTTGCCAAAAATTTGCTCCGAAATATGGTGAAGTCGAAGAAGCACCTGGTCCCATGACATAAATTCCGGTATTGTAATCCCAAAGGTTTAATGAATCAGTCGTGATTGAAAAAACAGGTAAGTGAATATCTTCATTGATGAAATAAGTATTCGATGCCACCGTACCCGGTAAGTATCCTGTGAGAAACACTCGTGCTCTGATCGTTTTTGTAGACGTGACATGAATAGGACTACTATAAGCAGGATCTGTTGTTTTTGGCACGTTTCCATTAGTCGTATATCTAACTGTTGCACCGGGAATTGATGAAGTCAATGTGATATTCTGTGCTGAAGGATAGAAACCACTTGCCTTGTTAAAAATTACAGTTCCTGCATATCCATTATAACAAGTTGAGGAATTATTACTGGCATTCGGTGTTGGGGTTGCAAAAAGGCACCAATTGGCATTTCCATCCGGTTTTCTTCCATAAGAATGATCAATGTCCATTGCAGGAAAAAGTACTTGGTTAATAATTATACCACCCGGATTTGAAAGAGTAATTGTTTCTCCGGTACGTGTCAATTTAAAATGTGCATTAAAATAATCATCTGCAGGTGAGAGAAACCAAGATGGGGTTGAACTATATGTTGAACCCGCACTCTTCATCCCAAAAAATAAATAAGGAATCGAAGATAAATCTGTAGATGAAGTTGCTACATCATGTGATTCAACCGTCAAAACATTTGTTCCTTGTCGAAGTATAGTTTTTAAAAATGTCGGATCAATAAAAAAGGAATCCGGTCGTAATCCTTGATACATTTGCGCTTCATGTGAAGCAGAAGCCAATGTATTCCATGCCGGACGAGGATAGCCATTCAAATTTGCTCTTGCAATTTCAACTCCATTTAAATAGGCTGTAAATCCATCGTCATAATCCATCATGAAAATACATTTCAGTATTTGGGAAGTATCCGGCACTGAAAATGTTTTTCTCATCATCACCGAAACCGAAGCAGCAATGGTTGTATTATCATCGCCATCACCATAGCCAATTCCACCATTTCCTGAAGACCATGTTCCATCATTAAAAGATATATTTCTCCAATTCGTATCCAGGGCAGCACTTCCGGTTTTATATTTCCAACTTGCAATGGCATTGACAGCCATTTCATAATGATCAACAATCACATTGCTGGTTGAATCAGATGCAAATATCAAAACTCTTTGCCCGGCGTTTAAGTTGAAAGAAGGAAATGTAAAACGAAAAGGAAGTAAGAGGTCATCAGTTAATCCATATCCTTGCAGGTTTACAGCTGCACCCCCACTGTTGTAGATTTCAATCCAGTCATCAAAATCTCCATTTGAATTCTGAATAAGTGTAACGTTTGAAGGACATACTTCATTGATTACAATTTGCGAATAAGAATTAAAGTTTAGCAATAAGGAAAATATTCCAATTGCTAGCGTTCTTTGTAAAAGTGCTTTCATGTAAATTCTGTTCAGTTAGTGTGATAAGAAATAGTGAAGATTAAGCTATGTACTGGGTTCAAAGATAAAAATTTAAAATTCATTTAAGCCACAGTTTTGGCTAAACTACATGAAATGGTGGTGAATTTTTTAACACCTTAAGTTATGAACAGCAGCATTTTATATTACATAAAGATGTAACTAAAGGACTTTTGAAATTTTCCCGAATTCGCTACTTTTCAGCAGAATCAAGGTGTTCAGGCGTATAAGATCAGTCAAGATATTAACATTCAAAACGATATAAAGAAGCCTAAAAGCCGATAGCCCGTTATTATTCCCCACCCTCCGGAAAACGAATGAGGCTCCTTTTATTTCATATGTATTGGAAAAATTTGGGATTATTGCACCTCAACCATCGTACATTTTCGTCCTTTATTCTGTTCTTTTAACCAAGTTGTGAGCGGCGAAAAATAATCGAGCATGGCACGTGCACTTAAATCTTCACCGGTTTTATCTTTCAATAATTTTCTCCAATCTTCGCTACTACCCGGCTTCATAATTTCCTGAATAAAAGTCCCGACTTCTTTATTACCAAAATAATTTGTGCTATGCGGATCTTGATGCAAAATATTTTTTGAAATATAATCGTGGACTTGAAAAAGTAAAATAAAAGAAATTGCATAATCATAATATCCGGCAGGGTCATCATTAATATGAGTCTTTGTGGCAGGATCACACATCTCATCCGGTCGATCAGAAGGCGGTACAATTCCCTGGTACATTTTTGCAAGCTCCCACCATCTTTTGTTCCATTGATCAGAAGGAAGATTTTTCGCATAAAGGTCATGTTCAAAAATCGTCATCGTTCCCGTACTCCACGGAATAAAAACTACATAATTCAAAGCATCTTTCAGAAGCTGTTTCGTTTCATCAATCTTAGTAGTTGAATCTACCAATCCTAATCATCCAGCAAAAGGCTTCTGCATAGCTGCAAGGCCCATCATGCTACC
>CAYHCU010000316.1:0-3721 GCA_964355035.1 uncultured Flavobacteriales bacterium
TTCTGAGCTAACTGTGGTGGTAACTGTAGTTTCTCCGTTTGACCAATCATATGCAGAAAATCCTGCAGAAGCACTTAATGTTGCTGTTTGTCCTGTGCAAATTACATTCGATCCGGAAATTAGATTTCCTGTTACTGAGCATGTGTTTTCTATTACACTTACAAATTGATTTGCAGATAAATTGTAGAATCGTTGTTCTGTTCCTGAAGGGAAACGAACTACTGCTGAATCAACAGATGTATTAGAGCCTAAGCCAAAATGCAATTGAGAAGAATTACATGTACCATAACTTTCTCCTGCACGAACTTCACGAATTTGAATTCCCCATGGTCCGTAAATTGTAACGCGTCCTCCTGTTGCATTGATGTTTGAGGTTGTTCCTTTTAAATCAAAAGTGATAAACTTATTCAGATTACTGTTGTTTAAATATAGGACATCCGGTGTTGTGGTCGGAGTAGTATAGATATCGCCGTAAGAAGAATAAATATCGATGAAACCATCATGATTTAAATCGCCTGTTGCGAAAGATAACATTCCATTCGAATCAAACAATCCGTTCACTTGCGTAAAAGTCATGTCGCCATTGTTTTTCCAATAAAGCCATTCGGAACCTGAAACCATAATGTCTGCAAAACCATCGTTGTCGAAATCTTCTACAATAGATTCTATCGGTGTTATTGCTGCAGTATTAAATCCTGTTGCAGTATTTTCTGTGTAATGACCTGTTCCATCGTTCACGAAAATCTGACTCGTGTAATCGTGATTCATCAATACTAAATCCAAGTCTCCGTCATTATCAAGATCACCAAAACTTGCTGTCCATGTTTGCCAGCCAATGTCAATCCCATAGGCAGTTGCCATTTCTGTATAGTGATTTGTTCCATCATTCACAAATAAACGATTGATCCGACGAAGATCTGTTGGACTTGTTGTACTCTGGCGGCAATGTGCTACGTATAAATCTAAGTCGCCATCGTTATCAAAGTCAATCCATGTACTTCCGTAATTTCCTGAGTCTGCAGGATCACCACCATAAAAAATTCCGGGATTCACTGCAAAATTTACATAGGTAGAAATTTGTAAATTTCCTGACGCATCGTTTAAATACAATTGACTTGGACCGTTATCATCACAACAAAACAAATCTATCCAGCCATCATTATTCATATCTGCAAACGTTGCATTCTGAAGAAAGAAACCTGAGTTTTGAAGAAGAGTAGAAGTAGAGGTAACACTTCCTCCGCCACCGAAAATCTTGATTAATAAAATCCCGCCTCCGCCATCGAGTGCTACATCTTTCCAACCATTATGATCCACATCGGCACATGTCATTGCCCAAGAACTTCCGCCACCATTATTCATTATCGAATGACTGGTAAAACTTCCATCTCTGTTTTGTAATTCTAGAATAAGATCTGTTCCGTGGTTTAAACGGAAAATGTCATCTAATCCATCGAAGTTGACATCAGTAACGGTCACAGCGCAACCGCTATATACGCTTCCGGCGATCAATTTCGAATTGGAGTTTGTAAATGCTAATTGTGCATCAGCATTATTTCCAATAGTCAGCATTCCGGCTATTGCAATTAAAATAGCGGTGAATTTGGTAATTGTTTTCATTGTATAGTTTAGGTTAGTGTGTGCTTAAAGACGTGTCTTATAGTTTTAAGACCTTTTTGACGATAATTCCTTTATTAGTTTCAATCCGGATGTAGTAATTTCCACCTATTCCGCTGATGTAGATTTTCTGTGTGTTCGAATCTCCACTCACCCTAATTTTATTGACAATTTCTCCGTTTCCATCGAAAATTTCAACTTTTTGCAGAAAAAGATTGCTATTTGTCTTCAATGTGTACTCTCCGGTTTGTGAGACAGAAGGATAAACCTGAACCAAATTCCGGTTGAAAGTATGATTAATATCAGTAATTGTCAAATTTAAACTATCCGAAGCGACCAAAATAGGTGTTTGGTCGGCGTTGTTAAACATTGTCCGGAAAGTGTCGATTTCTGCACTGTTTAACAGGAACATTTCTCTCACAAACTTCGGTGGAATCGATTGATAATACACCTTCGTCAAAACTCTTAAATTTCCGGTAAAAGAATTGAGCGACGCATGAAAGTGGATGTAGTCAATTCCTGTTCCTTCCACTGAGTTGAGCTTGTTGAAATCTGTATCCGCAAGCGCGTCTGCAGAAATTTTACAGGTGTCATAAGTATTGTGTGAAGTTGTAAATCCCAATGGAGGAAGTCTGTTGTCTTTCAATTCAATTGTTGCCCTCTCTAATACTGAAGTGTAATCTCCATTCACATCGCCCATTACCATTTCGTAGATCTGCGGAACATCAGATTGATAAATTATTTCATGATGTGATTCAAATGTTGGATTTTCTCCGACAACATTAAAACTTTGATCAAAAATTCCTGATTTGAAGATGGTGTCATTTAGTGCATCAATAATTACAAATTGTACAACGGCACGACGTGATGGATAACCCGAAGGAAATTTGTGACCAACTTTATTTTCCAATCGCACTCTGAAATAACCGGTGTCACTCATTGCGCTATCAAAAAGCAAATTTAAATTGATAGAATTCAATCTTAAATTTGCTGCCGTTGCATCCAAAGTAGAATCAAATCTACCATCAGCGACGTTTATACTTAAACTTGTTTTATTATTCTTGATCAAGTTGAGCATAAAATAATTCGCTCCTGCAAAGACATGTTGGTTAAATGGAGTTCGAGGTTGTAGGGCCATAAATCCATTTGCAATAACAACAGGAGATGCTAATTGCGGCATGTGACATGTTTGGCATTTTATGTTGTTCGCAGGGAAGGAAGAGTTTTCATATTCGTGATAAGTAGCTTGTTCAACGAACTCCTGACCGGTTAGATTTCCACTTAAATCTACAGACTCTGTAATTAGTGTATGACAGGAAGAACATAACCGTGATTCATCCATGTGTGTACTATACGTCGGTATGTATCCTTCATATAATTGCATCGGCCCGAAAAAAGGATTAATAAAAGGTCCGTAAATGGTTCTTGTTGTATCGTATGGAATTAGTCCTGAATAGGTGCTCCCAACGCTTGGTCCAATCGTATGACAACCGGCACAATTCACTCCATCTTGTCCTAGAGAATCATTCATTACATCACTCAAACGATAATAACCAAGTCCGCGGTAGAAATGATTGTAACGTCCGGTCGGTGCATGACATGATGTACATTTATCTTGCAATTGTCCTTCATGTGAAGGATTTGTCAAAATCTCCTGCGATACTTTTGCTCTCCAGAATGGGTCTTTTGTACTCAATGCCATCATGCTGCTTTCCCAATGTGAAACTAAATTTACATCATTGCCATCTTCATCAATATTAGTATTTCCTAATGAATCAATGCCATGACAACCACGACAACTTAAAGAGGTAAGAAACCATTGTCCTGGAACAAGCGGAGTTTGAGCTTGCTGCAAGGAAAAAAATGCCAACTCTTCGGGAGTATGTTGATAAGGCTTTACTGTGCTATCGGGATCGAAACTTAGCAACAAAATGAATGCTGCAATAACAGTTAAAGCGATGAATGTGTGCTTCATCGTCGTTTGGGGTTAATTTTTATAAGACTTTGTTTCTACAATTATATGGAAAAGGTTTTGATTTAGAAAGGCCATAATGGAACACCTATTTTTTATAAAATACGAAATAAAACAACAAAAGGGGACTTA
>CAYHCU010000317.1:0-3712 GCA_964355035.1 uncultured Flavobacteriales bacterium
TAAATATAATATTAAAATCCCTGTTTGTTACACAAATCACTCCGTCAGGAAAATTTCTTGCAATAGTACTGAAAAGTCGCTCACTATCCCTTAATGCCTCTTCAATTCGTCCCCGTACAATCATTTCATCTTGTAAAGTCTTGTTGGCTTTACCTAAGGATTGATTAGCTGAGGCTAGTTCTTTGGTCCTGTCTAAAACTCTTTGTTCTAATTCTTCTTGCGCTTTGGAAATGAGATTGTCTTGCTTTTTTCTGTCTGTTATGTCAATAACAAAACTTATAACAAATAATTCGCTTTTGTTTCGAAATGAACTCAAACTGATTTCAACAGGAAATTCTTCGCCATTTTTTCGAGAAGCGTAAAGATTCATCCCTCTTCCCATCGTACGGTTGTGAAGTTCCTTATAGTATCCATTTCGCTGATCAATGTGCTTTGGCGTAAATCTTTTCGGAATTAAATCTTCAATTAGTAAGCCTCGTAACCTACCCTTATCATAGCCAAATTGCTCGCATGCTCGAGGATTGGCCATAACAATTTCGCCCTTGATATTACTGATAATAATCCCCTCCGTTGCATGCGTAAACATGGCATTTAAATTCTCTGTACTCTTTATTAAATTCTCTTGTGATTTTTTGTACTTAATAATTGCAAAAGTAAAAGCCCATATAAAAAGAATAGGCAAAAGAAAATATGATAAATCGCCCTCGCTATACGAAAAGCGGTGATTGATCAAATACGCCACAACTATTAAAACACTCATGATTACACTAGCATCAAATGTGCTTCTGTTTCCTGGTGCCCAAATTGTTAATAATACAATCAATGAATAAACAAATTCTACATGATATTGACCCGGAGCAACCAATGTTAATGTAAATAAAAAGATACTGAAAAGTATTCCGAATAATTGTATTTGTCGTTGCTTCATTAACCGTTTTTCTGCAAAGAATTATTTTTATTCACAAAGTTAATTTTCACCTTTTTGATATCATATGCGATGAATCTTGTGCAAAGATGACGAAAATCATGCACTACAACAAAAAGCAGCGATAATTTCGGCTTATCTATTTAAAGAGTACTGAATGACTATTATTGACACTAAAGTTTTAAGAAAGATTCTGGTTCCAACCGATTTTTCATCTGCCGCTTCTAGGGCACTGAATTATGCGGCCTCGCTTTCAGTGAGTCTAAACTCGGAAATTGTTGTTTTTCACGTAATTGACGTGCCTGTGGTATCTACTAACGACATGGCTTTTCCTGTAAATTATTCTGAATTAGAGCAAAATGCCGTAAACCTGTTGGAAAAAACAAAAACGGAAATTATTGCTAAGTATGGAAATCTCAAAATATCAACTGTTTTTACCATTGGTATTGCAACACAAGAAATTTTGCAGAAAAGTTTAAAAGAAGGCTTTGATTTGGTGGTGATGGGAACTCAAGGAAAGTCGGGATTGCTCGAAGTCGTTTTTGGTAGCGTTACTAAAAATATTATTGGAAATTGCCCATGCCCGGTTCTTGTCGTCCCGGATCATGCACCGAATAACCAACCTTCAAAAATTGCTTTTGCAACTAATTTTGATGACCACGAATTACAATCTTTGTTCCTTCTTGCTGAACTACTTAGACCTTTCGACACTGAAATTAATCTTGTCCATATTGGTGATGTAGGTGATATGAAACAACAAGATGAATTGTTGACTTATTTCAGAGGTCAAGTTCGCACCAATATTAACTACGAGAAAATTCGCTATCATATAATTAGTGGGAAAGATGTAGAAGATTCTCTTGAGCAGTTTATCGTCTCCAATAAAATGGATTGGATAGCAATAGCGAAACGAAAACGCAATTTCTTCGATAAATTAACTTCTCGTAGCTTAACCAACAAATTGCAAAATCATTCTTTTGTTCCTATTCTGGTTTTTCATACCAGTACCCGTTCCACAACTCCTTTTTTTGGCTGATTGGTGTGGTCGTTATTCGATATTCGTAGTTCGATATTCGATATTCGAACCACGAACCACGAACCACGAACCACGAATGACGAACCACGAACCACGAATATAAAATATCATAACAAACTACCCAATGAAAATACGTGTTTCGAAAGAATTTAATCTCGAAATGGCTCATGCTTTATATGGCCATGATGGACCTTGTAAAAATATCCATGGACATTCTTACAAGCTAACCGTGTGTCTGATAGGTGAACCGTCTCAAGACCAAAATTCTAAAAGTGGAATGGTAATGGACTTTGCCGACTTGAAAAAAGTTGTCAACGAAAAAATCATTCACCTGTTTGATCATGCTCTCATTATCAATGAAAATTATCCTTTTTCTATTCCTCAAGGTGAAGCTTTTGAGAAAGTTTATAAATTCAAATTTCAGCCAACTTGCGAAAATATTCTTGCCGACTTCTACCAACGATTATCTACTCATTCTTTTGAACCTGCAAAATTATTCTCAATGACATTACGCGAAACTGCAACTTCTTTTGCTGAGTGGTATGCTACTGATAATTTCTCTTGATTTTTTGCGCTTTTGAGGAGCCTGCTTCTCCAAAATTCCCAATTTCGTATATTGCCAACTCTTTATGCAAAAGATCGCCGTAACAATTTTATTATTAATAATATACGCTTTAACCGCTCAGGCTCATGAAGTCTTGCCGGAGGATACTTTAGTACTTGACCAGAAATCTAATTTTCTTGTTTTTCCTTTCTTTTTAAGATCACCGGAAACGGATTGGGGTTTTGGTGTTGCTTCAGCATACTTCTTTAAAGCCAAAAAGAATGATAAAGAAATTAGGACTTCTGATGTTAATTTGGTTTCGCTTTATACTCTCAAGAACCAATTGTTAGTCGTTTTGGGATCGAATGTCTATTTCCCTAAAGAAAAAGAAATATTTCGATGGTTGAGTTCTTATAGTTACTACCCTGATAAGTTTTGGGGAATTGGAAATTCATCTCCCGCTTCAGCTCAAGAAGGTTATAAAATCAAACAGTTTTATTTCAATCCGCAATTTCTTCTGAAAGTCTATAAAAAAGTTTATCTGGGAGCCAGCGCAGAATACCAACAAGTAAAGGATGTTAATTATCTTAAAGGTGGTGTTTTTGATATTGAAAATGTTGCCGGAAGAAATGGTGGCGCAACTTCCGGATTGGGTTTTTTAATTACACTGGATTCTCGTAACAATGCTTATTCACCTAGTAAAGGTGGATTTGTTGAATTCAATACAACTCTCTTCAATCGCAATTTCTATAGTGATTTTAATTTTGTTACGTATACTTTGGAGCTGAAAAAATTCTTCGAAGTAAGGACTAATACTATCCTTGCTTTTCATGGTTATAGTAAAGTAAATGATGGTGATGTTCCTATTCGTAATCTTGCCATGCTGGGTGGTTCTGAAATGATGAGAGGTTTTTACAAAGGAAGGTACACCGATAAAAATTTGTTCGCTTCGCAAGTTGAATTAAGGCAATACTTGTTCTGGAGAATTGGGTTCGTTGCTTTTGCATCAACGGGACAGGTGACCAATAGAATACATGACTGGCGGTGGGATCGACTGCATTTTTCTTATGGAGCCGGATTCCGTATATTAGTGCAGAAAAAAGAAAAACTCAATCTCCGAATCGATTATGGCAGAGGCGAAAAGGGGGATGGTGTGTATGTTATTTTAAAAGAAGCTTTCTGATGATTGGTAATTGGTGAGTAGTAA
>CAYHCU010000318.1:0-3704 GCA_964355035.1 uncultured Flavobacteriales bacterium
TCCTCGGATCGGCTGTCATTACACCATCAACATCTGTCCAGATTTGAATTTCAGCAGCATCAAGAGCAGCACCAAATATAGCAGCTGTATAATCAGATCCTCCTCTTCCCAATGTTGTCATTTCATTCTTATTTGTCGAGGATACAAATCCGGTAATTACTTCAATACTTTTTGATTTTTTAAAATGCTCACGTATATTTCTATTGGTAGCAGAAAAATCAACCTTTGCTGAACCAAAATTCTCATCTGTTTTTATGACTGTTCGCGCATCCAGAAAAGCTGCACCCATTTTCTGAGATTTAAAATAATGGGCAATAATATTTGCAGATAAAACTTCGCCATGACCACTTAAAAAATCCAATGTCCTTGAAGAAAGTTCGCGTACTAGATAAACACCGTGAAGAATATCATGCAATTCGTTAAAAGTACTTTCTAAAAAATCGTGTACTTCTCTGTTTTTATGTAGTCCGAGTTCGCGGACAGTCTTGACATGACGCTCACGTATTTCTCGGAAGACAGAAATGTAATCATCGTCCTGCTTTGCAGCAAGACGACTCATTTTTATCAATTCATCAGTGACACCGCCAAAAGCAGAAACCACTACACCGATTTTTTTATGTTTTTTCTTCAGACCGTTTACGATCGGAACAAGGCCTTCAATTCGTTGCGCAGATGCGACAGAAGTCCCGCCAAATTTTATTATTATCATGGATGTAAAAATAGATTCACATCATACGACAAAAACCGGTGAAATGTTATTCCCTCAACACTTGTACAACCAATTGTGAATCAATTGATTCCCCATTTCTGTAAGAATTGACTCCGGATGAAATTGAACACCCTTTATCAGTTGATTTTCATGACTTAAAGCCATGATATTTCCATCCTTGTCGACAGCGGTAATTTTAAGGCAGGAAGGTAATTCGTCCTTACTTACGCACCATGAATGGTAGCGACCGGTATTAAAAGTTGGAGGCAGATCAAAAAACAAAGGTTCATTTTTATCGATTACATCAACAGGTAAAGCAACACCATGATGCACTTTAGAAAGATTAAATAATTTTCCTCCAAAAACTTCCGCCATTGCTTGCATACCCAAACATATTCCTAACATTTTTTTTTCATTGGAATAAGCACTAATGATATCCATCATTTTTCCCGCTTCAGAAGGCAATCCTGGTCCGGGAGAAAAAACAATTCTGTCATATTCAGAAACCTGTGCTACTCCAATTTCATCATTCCTTTTTACAACAACATCTGCTTCGAACTTATTCAGATAATGAAATAAATTAAATGTAAACGAATCATAATTATCGAGCAATAAAATTTTCACTGATCGTAATTATTTAACTGCGATCACAGAAATCTCCACATTGACATTTTTGGGAAGCCCTGAAACTTCAACTGTTTCCCGTGCCGGAAAATTGTCGCTGAAATAAGTTGCGTAAACATCATTAACAGCTGAAAAGTTATTCATGTCGCTTAAAAAGATGGTAGATTTCACAACATCAGTGAACGAATATCCTGCCTCTTTCAAAATTGCGGAAATATTTTCCATCACCTGGGTAGCTTCACGAATGATATTCAGCATTACCAATTGTCCGTCGACAGGATTAAGAGCGATCTGACCTGAAACGTACAACGTATTATTCGCTTCAACGGCTTGGCTATATGGCCCAATTGGCGCCGGTGCATTCTTTGTTCTGATTACTTTTTTCATAGTATAATAAGTTCTTTAAAATCTTTATCCAACCACGATTTAAAAAACCGTTGTTGTTCCTGATCTGCATTATTATTTTTAATAATTGAGTATTTTAAATAATATTCTTTTGCATCACTTTCGATGGCAATATCCTTTAAACGTTTCATTGGAGTCAGCAAAGTAAGAATAATGCGTTCGCCACGACTAAGAAACAACAGATCCTGAAGATTCTCCTCCACTTTTATTTCGTTCACAGCAATAATTTCATCGTCTTTTCCTAAACCTGATTTAAAAGCAGGCGATTCAGGAAATACTGCTGATACTTTTGTAGAATTGGTATCCGCTTTCACTTTAAATCCGAAAAATCTTTCGCTTTCAATTGCAGAAGGAGAATGATGCAAATCCAATCCGGCATAGGAAAGCGTTTCCTGAATCATGAGAGTATCATCTTCTGTTCCATAAACAAAGTCCAGGAAAAAATCTGCCAAAGAAACACCGGCGCAGTAGCTTACCAAAGAAATATAATCGTGGTCCGTGTACCCTCTCATTTTTTTACCAAAATCGTCATACAAACTTTTCATTACAGTATCGAGGGAAGCTTGCTGGTTACTATTTTTCCGAATCAACAAATCCGTCATCAGAGCAACGATACATCCCTCATCATATATAGAAGTTTTTCTACCGGGAACACCGGGAGTGTAACCGTCCAGCCACGTATCAAAACTACTATCGGCAACAGACAAATTAAAGCGACCGGGGTTATCGAAATGTTTTTGCAAACGCGCATTCATTTCAATAAAAAACTGATCAATTGAATATACATCCGCTCTGGCTAAAATCTGATCACCGTAATACGTGGTAACACCTTCGTAAACATAACCTAATTGAGAATAATTTTCTTCTGTATAATCATAAGGCATCATTTCAATAGGCCTGATTGTTTTAATATTCCATGCGTGAAAGAGTTCATGCGAAGCAACACCAATAAAATCAGTGTACAAAGGATCTATCATAAACTGTGAACCCGGTCCAAGAGCCAGCACTGTTGAACGAAGGTGTTCAACTCCATGGTAAAAAGTATTCGGCAGGATTTGAATTAAAAACATATATTCATCAACAGGAAAACTTCCCATAATTTGAATCTGTTTCTCTGAAAATGCTTTGAAGTCTGCTAAGATCCGAAGCCAATCGGGTTTTGTTTCACCCTGAATAGCGATAGAAAAATTAACTCCACCGGCTTCATACGATTTAATTTGAAGTATGGCACTGGCAATAAATGGACTATCAACCAACTCTTCAAAATCTTCTGCTAACAAACGATGTTCCCCCGATTTTTGCATTGAACTAGCAATACGATAATCCGCAGGTATCAATAATTCAAGGATACATTCTTCATGAATCCTATCAGGGATAAAAAAGAAGCAATGAATTGGATTGATATATATTTGTTCGTCATCTACCCAACAAGCACCGGCGTCTAACTGTGCGCAATAATATTCATACTTAATAATTAACTCCTGAGCACCATCAGTAGAAACACACCAACAGTCCTTACTTACCTTGCGAAAAGCCAACGATTCGTTCTTATTATTGTAGGCTTTCCATTTCCTGACATTGCGCGCAAAATTCCCTATTTCATATCTGCCCGGTCTCCAACTTGGCAATTGAAAAAGCACTTCGGAGTTGTCGATACCACTTACATGCATTTCAATTTCGACAAAATGCGCTATTGGTTGGGGTGCGGATAATTTGTATAAAATGGCCATGTGCAATTTTATAAATAATCTTCTTGCAATTGACGTGGCGTAAGGGTAAGAATTCAACAATTTCTTGTTTCAACTTGGAATAAGGGGTGAAGAGGTTGAAAGGGTTTAGGGGGTCGTTTTCACCTTTTTTGCTCTCACCTTTTTTGCTCTCACCTTTGTTGCTGTCACCTTTATTGCCGTCACCTTTAGGTGACGGAAAAAGAATAAACTACAATCCGGCTTTAGCCAAAAACATT
>CAYHCU010000319.1:0-3702 GCA_964355035.1 uncultured Flavobacteriales bacterium
TTCATGGGTTTTCGGGATTTTTACATCAAAATTGTAATACCGGTAGCGGAACATTTTTATTGCCTTCAGATTCCGTGACTTATTATCGCATTTTGCTTAAATATCAACTTACATGTCCGGGTTTCGGTTGTGATATTTATGATAAAATTGCAACTCTTAAAGTAGAACGCGGAACCGGAGTTCTGGATTCAACTTTAACTGCTTTCCCTTCCTTTCAAGTACAAGGAAATACTCTTGATTCATTGCAATTTATGTTGGATACATCTTATCACTATTTTTACAATACCGGGACTTTGTCTTTAGACTCAGTAGCGAATGCAGCAGTCGTAGTAAGTTTCTTTTCGGATACACTTAATCCTTCATTGATAACATCGCAAATTTCAGTTTGGCCTTCCTATTATAACAATTATTCGTTCGATAGTCTCGGTAATTTCACTGATTCTGCTTTTGTAATTCCGGATTCAGTGATTTACGTCAACTATGTTTCTACGTATGTTCAGTTTGAGAGAAAAGAGCGAATAGAAATAGCGAGGGCAATTACACCATATGGAATGGCCGTGGATCTTTGGTTCGATGTAACGGACTACCGACCTTTGTTAAAGGATAGCGTAACGTTTATTTCAAATGTTTGTGGATATAGTAATGGTTGGTTAGTGACGAACGATTTTTATTTTATTGAAGGAGTTCCTCCCATGAATGCTTTTAAAATAACTAATTTGTGGAATGGAACATTTCCATATGGCAATACAGGGAATCCAATTGAAAGTCATCTTCAGCCTATTAATTTAACCGTTGATTCTTCCACTACTTATGAAAAGATCAGATTAATTACCACCGGTCATGGTTTTGGAGGTTATCCCAATCAAGATGTTGCCGAATTTTATGATGTCACTCATTCCCTCGATATAAACGGAAACACCTATGATCAACACCTATGGAGAAGCGACTGTGGATCCAATTCGCTCTATCCACAAGGAGCGCCTGGTTATACCAGCACTTGGTTTTATAAAAGAGCGAATTGGTGCCCTGGTTCTTACGTTACTCCACATGATTACAATGCAACACCGTTTATTTCTCCCGGTGGAACTGTGACAGTAGATTACAACATGGTGCCATATACTGTTACCGGTGGACCGTCCGGTTTTTATGCACCTGAATATTATATTCAATCGCAAGCAATAGAATACAATGCAATCAACTATGTAAATAATGCATCTATCGAGCGTATTGTATCACCGACTGATGCTTTTGAATATCGAAGACGAAATCCAATTTGTGAAGGACTAAATCCTGTTGTTGTGATTAAAAACAATGGAAGTGCTAATTTAACGAGTTTAGTAATTCATTATAATGTTGATTCAGGAACGATTCAATCCTATACTTGGACAGGAGCATTGGAAATGATGGATAGTACAACAGTAACCTTACCTGCTATTTCATTTGGAGCGGGAAATCATATTTTCACAGCCTTCATTGATCAACCGAATAGTTCTACTGATGAATGTGTTTATGATGACACTTTACGTTCATCATTTGTTCCTGTAAATATTTATAATGCAAATTTTGTAAGGATACTTACCAAGACAGATAATTCTCCCAATGAAATTTCATGGACAGTAAAAGATGATCAAGGGAATATATTGTTTTCGAGAAATAATTTCACAGGATCAGGAACTATTTATATAGATACTGTGTTTCTTGCGAATGGATGTTACTCGATTACCGTTTATGACTCATTTGGAGATGGGGTATGTTGCTACAATGGTTCCGGTCTTTTTAGAGTATTGAAAGGAAGTACAGCAGTTGTAATAGGGACTGGTGCAGATTATGGAGATTTCTACAATGTAAATTTCTCTCTTGATTTTCAAGTCGGTATTGAAGATGTACAACAGTCAGGATTCTTTGTTTATCCTAATCCAACAACTGGTAGGATTCAAATTAATGCAAGCTTTGAAAATTCTTCTTCAGTAATGAGAGTTATGGACATAACCGGGAAAGAAGTAATGAAAAAGGTCGTTGATATTTCTGATTATAAAGCAACACTTGATTTATCTTTTTTAGAAAATGGGCTTTATTTAATCCAGTTGGATGATCATGGCAAATCATTAAATCGGAGAGTTCTAATCAATAAATAATAAAGACTAGAGAGAAGGCAGAGTTTTTTTATTTCTACTAATATTTGTTTTTTTTCTTGTTATCAAGGATTTCTAATTTGGATTCATCTATTTATTGGATGTATTTATCTATTTTTAGAAAATAAATTTGACTTATATTATATTATTTCTTTAATTACCTAAATTATTCAGGGTTCTTGATTGGTAAGTTTAGTAATCTCCGTACGTTTTATTCTACTTAATTTCTAAAAGTATAATCTAAAATAATCATGAAAGCAACAAACACAATTCTTACAGTTCTCCTTGTGGGTTCTTTGTTTAGTAATTTCTTTTTCTTTATTCGTGAAGGAAGTACTTTGCCATGTGATAATAAAGGTCGGTTTTCGAATGAAGAAAAAGTTGGAGCCTTGCGTCTGAAGGAAACAGAAGCCGGTGATTTAGTAAAACAATATCGTATTGACTTTCCACCTGAAAGTAATAATAACCATCCAACTGGTTTTGTTTTTACCAAAAGGATGTTCGATGAGGTTTTCGAAGACCAATCATTTAATAGTGTTACACTAGATTTAGTGACATATAATGACAATATTTCACTTGTAGTCAAAGGCTTTAATACTGTTCAAACAAAAATTGATGGTGTTGGAGACAGTAGAACCTACATCATACAATCTTTTTGTCCTATGGATTGTTCAATATGGTAACCAATTTCGATATTCACTTACATGCCTTTAAAACCCGTAATTAATTTATAATACACACACACATTATGAAAACAAAACACACACTTATTCTTGTAGCTTTCATTGTTTCGCTAGGATTCAATGTTTATTCTGTAAATTCAGGTGATCCTGAAGTTTCGCCTTGTGACAACACTGGTCGTTATAACGATGAACTTGCCGGAGGGGGGATGGATATGCCTGTCTCTAGTTTGAAAATCTTAGTACTTAGTTACAAAACTGCACATCAAGGAGATCGTACAGCTTATAAAACTACCGGCTTTATATTGAGCAAAAGAATGTGCGATGAATTATTTAAAAATGCAACGGCAAATGCACTGACCTTGGATTTATTTGTTGATAATGGTCAATTAAATCTTGCTGTGAAGGCTACTCATACTGCTAAATCCGGAATAGACCAAAAAGCAGGAACTGATCATTATATTCTTCAAACATTTTGCCCCGACGATTGTTCTGCATGGTGATAGGAAAAAAGTGGTTACAGAGTTGTCTCTGTTTATTTTTTCTTTTTGTATTTAAAGCAAACCTGCTTTTAGCAGCTAGTCCAATCGATGAAGTTAATCGAAGAAAGACTATTGATTCTGTATTTGCAGATCTTGAAGTGAATCTCATTGTCAATACAGATTCGATCAGGCAACTTGTAAAAAATAATATTGAGGAATGTGTCAAATTAGATTATGAAGTTGGTATAGCCAAAGGATACTATATCTTAGGCAAATCAAATATAGTTGGAGCGTATAATTATCCATTAGCGTATGATTTTATTTATAAGGCACAAAGAATATATGAAAAAAACAAGCTTTCAAATGAAAGTGCTAAATGTAATATTCAATTAGGTCTTATAAATTATT
>CAYHCU010000320.1:0-3687 GCA_964355035.1 uncultured Flavobacteriales bacterium
AAGTTGAATGTGAACCTGTCCAACCAATAACAAACGTTGTATTCTCATGTTGCTTGACTACATTATGATGTTGATCAGTATCAATGGTTGTCGGATTTACTATAATATTCTTATTAAAGCGGCTGGCATATTCTGCCAGGTGCTTGTTTCCGACAGAAATGACAGAAACCCATTTGCAAATATCTTCAGTATTCCTGAATCTCTTAAAAAGCATCGTTAAGTTGCTGTTATTTTCTGAAGCATTTGGAATCCAGATAGCATCATCAAAATCAAAGATGGTGTACTTCTTAAAAACTTTGGCAATTAACCATTCAAATAGCGGTGGACCAAAAGGTGAAGCTTCCCGGTGAATAAAAACCACATCGTATTTGCTTAAAGAAAAAATATTCCCAATTCGTCGACCATAACCTCGTATCAGTGCCGCCAATTTTTGAAAAAAATGTCCTGGCTTATACAAAACTTTCCACGCTCTTTTATCGATGAAAGTAGAGGTCTCATAAGTCATCCCTTCCTTTTCCATCAATTGAAAATATTGCTCATACCGAAATCTCTGACTCGGAGCTTCTGCAGTTGGATATGGTGCGATAAATAAGACTTTCATTGGGCGGGGCAAATATAACCTACTAATGGGAAAGGGCAAGGAGATTTTTGGAGTGAGTGATACAAGAAAAAAACCTATATTTGAATCCACCGAACAAAGAAAATAATGGCTTTTCAATTCTCAGACAGAAATACACCCAGATGGATCATTTTTGCAATTGATCTCTGTATCTGTTTGGGTTCGTTAATGTTAGCATATCAGCTTCGATTTAACTTCCGTGTACCTGAGAGTGAAATTATACTTTGGAAATTTGCTTTCCCGACGGTCATCATTACTCGAATCGTTAGTTTTCTGATTTCAAGAATCTATCAAGGTATCATTCGATACACGAGTACGAAAGACGCCCTTCGTGTATTTTATACCATCACGATTGGAAGTTTATCTATTGGCCTGATGAATATTATTTCCTATTACACAATAGGATTTTTTCTCGTTCCTTTCTCTATATTAATCATCGATTACTTTGCTTCCGTCTTTTCAATTACAGCATTTAGAATTTTAGTAAAAACGATTTACCAGGAATTAAAAAATCCAACGCGAGATAAACAACAAGTGATAATTTACGGTGCAGGTGAATCCGGTTTGATCACCAAGCGTGCACTCGATCGTGATGCAAATACCCGGTTTAAAGTCAGTGCTTTTGTCGATGATGATCAAGCAAAAGAAGGAAAAACTGTTGAAGGAATTCGAATTTTTCACACCTCTGAACTTGAACAATTATTAATCGCCAACAATGTTGCGCATCTGATCATCAGTATACAAAATGTTGCTGCTGAAAAAAAACAAGACATCATAGAAAAATGTCTTGCCCATGATGTTCATATTCTCAATGTGCCACCTGTGACTTCCTGGATCAATGGAGAATTGAGTTTCAAGCAAATCAAAAAAGTTAAGATTGAAGATTTGTTGGAACGCGACCCAATTCAACTTGACCTAGATATCATCCGTAATCAATTAACTGATAAAACGATTTTAATTACAGGCGGCGCCGGATCTATTGGAAGTGAAATTGCAAGACAGATCATTCCTTTCAAGCCAAAACGACTCATCATTCTAGATCAAGCTGAATCACCTTTGTATGATCTGGAATTGGAGTTAAATGAAAATTATCGCTGGAAAAATTTCGAAACAGTTATTGCCGACATTCGTCAATATGATCGAATGGAAAGAGTTTTTAATTTCTTTCATCCTGAAGTGGTTTTTCATGCGGCGGCTTACAAACATGTACCCGTTATGGAGTCGAATCCATCGGAAGCAATTTTAACCAATGTTCAAGGCACTAAAATACTGGCAGATCTTTCCTGCAAATATAAAGTTGAAAAATTTGTGATGATCAGCACTGACAAAGCAGTAAATCCGACTTCAATTATGGGTGCAACGAAACGTATTGCTGAAATTTATTGTCAGTCGTTAAATAAAGTTGGTCAAACTAAATTTATTACAACACGTTTTGGAAATGTTCTCGATTCAAACGGCTCTGTAATTCCTCGTTTCAAAAGACAAGTTGACGAAGGCGGGCCAATTACTGTTACTCATCCGGAAATCGAACGCTTCTTTATGACAATTCCGGAAGCATGCCAGTTGGTTCTTGAAGCTGGCGCTATGGGTAAAGGCGGTGAAATATTTATTTTCGACATGGGAAAAAGTATCCGCATTGTTGATTTGGCAAAGAAGATGATTAAACTTTCGGGGTTAATACTGGGAAAAGACATTCAAATTGTTTTTACCGGACTCAGACCAGGAGAAAAGATTTTTGAAGAACTTCTGGCGAATAAAGAAACTACTCTACCAACCCATCATGCAAAAATAATGATTGCTCGAGTGCGAGAATACGATTTTCCTACAATTGAAAAAGAAATTTCTGACTTGATTGATCTTTTTAAATTACAAAACAATGAGATTATCGTCAAGAAAATGAAACACATCGTTCCTGAATATATTTCAGCGAATTCACAATTCGAAAAACTAGACAGCTAACATGTTAAACTCTACTTCACACACTTCAAAAGTAAATATTCGTTTTTCTGATCTTGATCTTTTCGGTCATGTAAACAATGCTGTGTACCTCACCTATTACGAAGAAGCGAGAGTACTTTATTTCGACCAGGTCGTTGGCTATGATTACGATTGGTCCATGGAAGGAATTATTCTTGCTCGTTTCGAAGTCGATTTTATTCGACCGGTTCATTTTAAGGAAGACGTTTTTATCCGCCTTAAATGTTCGAGAATCGGCAGCAAAAGTTTTGACCTTGTTTATGAAATGTTTTCATTGAAAGGCGACAAAGAAATTCTTCTTTCCAGCGCTACTAGTGTCATGGTCATGTACGATTACAAAGCCAAAGAATCAATTTTGGTTACGGAAGAATGGCGGGTGAAGTTGGGGAAGTGATTTTGGTTAGTTTGTAATTGGTAAATGGTGAGTGGTGAGTTAAAAGTCAGATACAAGCCATTAGGGCCCATTAGGCTTTCCCAATGAAAACTGGGACAAAAATAAGCCCTTTGGGTTTTCATTTGGAACCATCGGGAGACGTTAGGATGCAGAAGTGATTCGTTCACTTATTGCTTTGAGCATTCAAAACAATTTATTATGTTTGAAATGACGAAAATACTTCTCGTCTCTAATTCACCTATTTGATAATCATAATTCTCAAATTAAAATCACCATGAAAAATTTCTATTTTTTTTCGTTCTTGTTGCTTGGCATTATTCGTTCTTTAACATCATTTGCTCAAACCGATCCTTATCCCTACAGAGGATTGTATGTAGACAAATTTGTGAAAGTCAGCAATCCTTCAAGTACTATCTTAGGTCAGGCTCTTAAAGAAGACAGTTTATTAAGATATGCTCGCGACAATGATTTCAAGTACCTCATACTTTATGATGTTGAAGGTGTTCTTGATCATTTAAATACAAAATTTCCAACTGACACATCAAAAACCTATTCACAAGTTTTTTGCAATTTCATTCTAAAAGCAAAAACGCAATATTGTGTTGAACACATTGGAGTTTCTCTAGCTGCGGCAAACTATTTTGATAGTGTTGGTGTTTATAATACTCTTCACATTACTGCACCTTACACTTTTCAG
>CAYHCU010000321.1:0-3670 GCA_964355035.1 uncultured Flavobacteriales bacterium
GTTCAAAGTTCAAAGTTCAAAGTTCAAAGTTCAAAGTTCAAAGTTCAAAGTTCAATATAGGGCATACAAGGTAGTTAAAAAAAGATTAAATCATGAGTAAAATTGAAAAGTTCGAGGATTTGCAGTCGTGGAAAAAGGCGCGAGAACTGAGTAAAATTATTTATTCTGTAACAAATGCTCCGTTGTTTTCTAGTGATCCTTCATTGAAAGATCAGATTAGAAGAGCTGTGGTTTCAATTTCTTCGAATATTGCTGAAGGATTTGAACGCGGAGGAAATAAAGAATTGATTCAATTCCTTTTTATTGCGAAGGGATCCTGTAGCGAAGTAAGAAGCCAGATTTATTTGGCATTAGATTGTGGATATGTTTCGGAAATTGAATTTGAAAATATCAAAAGCAGAGCACAAGAAATATCCAAACTTATTCAAGGGTTCATTGGCTATTTAAAGACTACTGAATTAAAAGGAACAAAATATAGTGAACCGGATGTGGATTATATTCCGTTTCAAATTGTAAATGACAGTAATGCGATTATATAATTAATGTTTGAATTTCAATAGCTCAATCGTTTCCGAAATGTGACGAAACTTTGAACTTTGAACTTTGAACTTTGAACAAAAAAAACATGTTAGAAGTAAACAATTTGCATTGCAAGGTGGAAGATAAAGAGATCCTCCGTGGTTTAAACCTAAAAGTAAACAAAGGCGAAGTCCATGCTATCATGGGCCCCAACGGTAGTGGAAAAAGTACGCTTGCTTCTGTTCTCGCAGGAAGGGACAGTTATGAAGTAACCGGTGGAGAAGTTTCCTTCAACGGCGAAAATCTTCTTGAGCTTTCGCCGGAAGATCGTGCCCGGAAAGGCTTGTTTCTCGCCTTTCAATATCCGGTGGAAATTCCGGGTGTAACGAATGCTAATTTTCTGAAAACGGCTTTGAATGAAATTCGGAAATCAAAAGGATTAACTCCACTTAACTCTAAAGATTTTTTAGTGTTGATGAAAGAGAAAATGAAATTGGTGGAAATGGATAAAGCAATGACGCAGCGTTCGGTGAACGAAGGTTTCAGTGGTGGTGAGAAAAAACGCAACGAGGTTTTTCAAATGGCTATGCTTGAACCTACACTATCTATTTTAGATGAAACGGATTCAGGATTGGATATCGATGCGTTGAGAATTGTTGCAAATGGTGTCAATGCTTTGAGAAGTCCGGAGCGCTCTTTTATTGTGATTACTCACTATCAACGTTTACTTGATTATATCGTGCCGGATTTTGTGCATGTATTGTATAAAGGAAAAATTGTGAAATCAGGAACTAAAGAACTTGCTTTCGAATTGGAAGAAAAAGGTTACGACTGGATAAAAGATGAAGTTGATGCTGCCAACGTTTAAGCAGACATAAATATGAATACGACAATAGGAACAATGCCGGAATATTTAACACGGTATTTTGAAAATAATAATCTCATCGGACCTTCTTCTTTGAAGATGATTCGCAAAGATGCTCTTGCGCGTTTCGAATCGCTTGGCTTACCGACGATCAAACACGAAGAGTGGAAATATACAAACCTGGCTCAGCTTTCGAAATCAGAATTTCATCCGGCACTTTATCATACTCTTTCTAAAGAGGAAGTTGTGAAAGATATGATCGCAGGAAATGATGTCGTCCTGCTTGTTTTTGAAAATGGGAAATTGAATAAAGATCTTTCTAATTTTAGTAGTCTTCCCAAAGGAATTACCGTTGGTGATCTCGCTGACCATTACGAACATCCTGCCGTTGTAAAAAATCTAGCGCAACATGCTTCTTTCGAAAATGAAGCAATGGTTGCTTTGAATACTGCACATATTTCCGAAGGAGCCTTTATTCACATTGCTGAAAATGTTAAATGTGAAAAAACTATTCACCTGCTCTTTATTTCAGGCGGTGAAGAAAATACGCTGGCTTTCCCAAGAAATTTATTAGTGGCCGAGAAAAATTCGGCGATAAATGTTGTAGAAAGTTTTCATTCTACCGGAAATCATTCAGCTTTTATCAATATCGTTACTGAAATAGTAATAGATGAAAATGCTAAAGTTGATTGGTCGAAAGTTCAATTGGAGAATTCGAGTACAATTCATATCAGCCAGACCGAATGTTCGCAATCAGCTGATTCAATTTTTGATATTCACACCATTACTTTCGGTGGAAAAATAGTTCGCAATAATTTACACATCGTTTTGAATGGGAAAAATATTCTTTCCAATTTAAACGGTCTGTATGTTGGAGCAGGAGATTCACTCATCGATAATCACACTCTCGTTGATCATGCTATGCCGAATTGTAATAGTAATGAACTTTACAAAGGTGTATTGGATGGTAAATCGAAAGGTGTCTTCAACGGAAAAATATTCGTTCGTAAAGATGCTCAGAAAACAAATGCATATCAATCGAATAAAAATATCTTAATGTCTGACGAAGCTTCGATGAATGCGAAACCGCAATTGGAGATCTTTGCTGATGATGTTAAATGCAGTCATGGCGCTACTACAGGTCAGCTCGACAAAGAAGCGCTCTTTTATTTACGCAGCCGCGGAATAGGAGAAGAATTGGCGCGGGCTTTTCTTACAATTGCTTTTGCTGAAGATGTGCTCAATAGAATTACGAATGAAACACTTCGTGAAGAATTGAAACACCGTATCAGTGAGAGATTAGACAAGTCTAAATAATGGAAAGTGTAGTAACAAAGCCCATGACAATGACGCCTTTTAGTGTAGATTTAATCAGAAAGGATTTTCCTGTGCTGGGAACAAAAGCCTATGGAAAACCTTTAATCTATTTTGATAATGGTGCAACTAGTCAGAAACCTCAGGTTGTCATTGATAAATTGGTAGATTATTACTCGAATTATAATGCCAACGTTCACCGCGGTGTTCATTACCTCAGTCAAAAAGCGTCAATGGAATATGATGATGTTCGTGTCATCGTGCAAAAATTCATTAATGCAGCTTCTGAAAGAGAAATTGTTTTTGTTCGCGGAACTACAGAAGGGATAAATTTAGTCGCTTCTACTTTTGGCCGACAAAATATTAAAGCCGGTGATGAAATCATCGTCACTGCAATGGAACATCATAGCAATATTGTCCCTTGGCAAATGCTTTGCGAAGAGAAAGGTGCATTTCTCAAGGTCATTCCTATGAATGATAAAGGTGAGTTACTTATGGAAGAGTATAAAAAACTTCTTTCTGAAAAAACAAAACTCGTTAGTGTCGTTCATACTTCAAATTCACTTGGAACAATTAATCCGGTGAAAGAAATTATTAAATTGGCGCATGAGAAAAATATTCCTGTGCTGATTGATGCTGCTCAGGGTGTTGTTCATGCAGCGATTGATGTACAGGATCTTGATTGTGAATTTCTTGTTTTCTCAGGACATAAAGTGTTTTCTCCAACAGGAACAGGAGTTTTATACGGCAAAGCAGAATTTCTGGAAGCAATGCCACCTTATCAGGGCGGAGGTGAAATGATCAGTTCTGTTTCATTCGAGAAAACAACGTATAGTGAAATTCCTTTTAAGTTCGAAGCAGGAACTCCTAACATTGCAGATGTAATTGGAATGGGAGCGGGCTTGAACTATTTTAATTCTCTGGATCTCGTAGGAGCTCATCAACATGAAAATGCTTTGCTTAAATATGCGG
>CAYHCU010000322.1:0-3668 GCA_964355035.1 uncultured Flavobacteriales bacterium
TTTCAGAAGATAATCTTCCAACGACCATATCACTAGCATCTACTAGCACCCATTCTTTATTGACTGTTTTTGCGTTTGCAGAAACAGTCTTGTAGCTCACTGCGTCCAATTCTGATAATATTTATAAGGTTATTTCGAATAAATAGCTTTCCCACGAAGGGGTTGCAAAAGTAGGATAATTTCTCTTACTAACAAATGGTGGTGTAAATAATTATGCAAATTCGATGTTCGTGGTTCGTGGTTCGATATTCATCGTTCGTTTGTCGCTCTCGAAAAACGAATAACGAATAACGAACAACAGGGCGAAAAGTTGACATTTGATTCAAAAACGGCCTTCGGCTTTGGTTTCAACGTCTTTAATCAAGCGAAACAAAGGAAGTGTTCTGACAAAAAATCCAACAAAAAAAGTTGCAGAAATTAATATTGAAATCCAACCGATTTCCTGATGCTCAAGGAAAAAGGTGACCAGTACACCGCCGAGAAAGCTATAAACCATTAAATAAAGCACTTCAAAACGTACCGCTGATGAACCTGTACGCTTGCTTCTCATTACCCTCAAAATGAGCATGGAAATGATGAGTACAGCGATTAAATATGGGAGGTAGGCGGAATGGCTCATTTTGTTTTATTTAGTTATAAATCAACCCGTTTAGACAGAAGTAAAACAAGTGTTTCGTCAACTGAATTGAAATTTATTATTAATTTCATGCGAAATTAAACAAATTCAGGTCTAAATTGTCGGAAATTTACATGAATCCAATCTTTCTATGTCTTCAATTTTAATTACAGGCGGAACAGGCTTCATTGCCGGTAAGCTGGCAAACGTACTAAGCAGACAAGGTCATTCTGTTTCGCTCATCAGCAGAACAACCATAAATTCCCAATACCCAAGTTATATTTGGCATCCGGATAAATCTGATTTTCCGCTTGAAGCATTAAAAGATGCTGAAATTATTGTCCATCTGGCAGGGGCCGGAATTACCGACCACTATTGGACAAAATCCTATAAAGAAATAATTACTGCCAGTCGAATTGACACCTCAAACCTCCTTTTTCAAACACTTAAAAATAACAAACATAAAGTTCACTCTATAATCTCTGCTTCAGCAATTGGATTTTACGGGGAAAGCGGCAATTCATGGATTGATGAAATGCGACCTGCTGCAGACGATTTTTTAGGGAATACCTGTAAGCTTTGGGAGAAATCAGCGCTGCAATTTGAGAAGCTGGGACTTCGAGTTGCAATTCTGCGGATTGGAATTGTACTTGCAAAAGAAAACGGCGCTCTTCCATCAATGATGCAACCAATCAAAATGCTTTTAGGAGCTCCATTCGGATCGGGAGAACAATATATTTCCTGGATTCACATTGAAGATCTTTGTCGTCAGTTTCAATTTGCTATTGAAACTAAATCTGTACACGGTATTTACAATGCTGTGGCAACATCGCCTGTAGAAAATTCAGTATTCATAAAAACAGTTGCCAAGATACTTCGCCGTCCATTTTGGCCAATCAACATTCCTGCTTTTATCCTTCGAATCTTCCTTGGAGAAAAAGCAGTCGTCATTTTAAGCGGGCAAAGAGTTTCAAATGAAAAAATCAGGCTAACCGGCTTCACTTATAAATTTAATGATCTCGAAATTGCATTGAGAGATCTACTAAAGAAATTATGAAAACAAACTTTTTCTGGTTTCGACGTGACCTACGTCTTACTGACAATGCCGGTCTTTATCATGCTTTGAAATCAGGGAAACCGGTTCAATGTCTTTTTATTTTTGATACTGAAATACTAAATAAATTAGAAGACAAAAATGACCGTCGTGTTATTTTCATTCATCGACAGCTAGAAAAAATCAACAATGAGCTGAAAGTATTTAAATCAACGTTGATTGTAAAGCATGGCAAACCAAATGAAGTTTGGATTGCTCTGATGAAAGAATTTAATATCGGTCATGTTTTCACCAATCACGATTACGAACCTTATGCTAAAGAGCGCGACGAAACTATTGGAGCTACATTAGAAATTAACAACATTGGCTTTAGCACTTTTAAGGACCAAGTAATATTTGAAAAATCCGAAGTCTCTAAAGACGATACATCTCCTTATTTAGTTTACACTCCATACATGAAAAAATGGCGTTCGCTGATTTCACAGCGCCATCTGGAATCTTACGAAACTGAAAAACACTTCAAGGCTTTTCATCAATCAGAATTTCACGAACTTCCTTCATTAACATCCATTGGCTTCAATGATTCAGATCAACCATTTCCCCCAACTGTTGTTTCGCAAGAGGTCTTAGATAAATATGAGAAACAAAGAGACATACCATCGATTAATGGAACATCTCGCTTAAGTTTACATCTTCGCTTTGGAACCATCAGTATTCGTAAGTTGATCCGCGATTCATGGTCGAGCGAAAAATGGGTGAATGAATTAATCTGGCGAGAATTTTACATGATGATCTTATGGAATTTTCCGCACGTGGTGAATCGTGCTTTTAAAAATCAGTACGCTACTTTGCCATGGCTGAACGATGAAACCAATTTTCAATCCTGGTGCGAAGGAAAAACCGGTTATCCGATTGTAGATGCCGGAATGCGCGAATTAAATGCAACAGGTTTTATGCATAATCGTGTGCGAATGATTACAGCTATGTTTCTTACAAAATATTTATTGATTGACTGGCGATGGGGTGAAGCTTATTTCGCGCAAAAGCTAATCGACTACGAATTATCGAGCAACAATGGCGGTTGGCAGTGGAGTGCCGGAACCGGAGTAGATGCCGCTCCCTACTTCCGCTTGTTCAGCATGAGTGAACAGACTAAACGTTTTGATCCTGACTTTAAATATATCCGAAAATGGGTTCCTGAGTTTGAAGATTTTTCTTATCCCAAGCCTATTGTTGAATATCAGATGGCAAGAAAAAAATGCATGGATTTTTATAAGAATAATCTACTGAAGTAAAGAATGGTTTTCAATTAACATTTGACTCCTCCGGAGTCATTTGGTCTTATTCCTTATTGTTTTAATTTTTTTGATTATGACAGAAAGTCTTAATATCAAACCAAATCTGCCTCCAAAACGGTAAGATATTCAATCGAATTGCCCGCATTAGGGCAACAACCCGGCTTATAGATTAGCGTAAATAATACCTACAACTCATCTCATGCACAGACGGTATTTCCGCCTTTATTTTGCCTTCCTACTTACGCTCTTTTCATGCGTAAGTACTACCTATGCCGGCTCGTATGGCATACAGGCATCGTTTGTACATAATAACACCAAACAAAACGTCGATGAGGTGGCAAACAACACTCTTCGGATTTCTAACCATACCGGTGCTCCTGTAAGATTTCATGTGAATTTTTCACTTCCCGGAGGCTGGGAAGTGCTCGGAAAGGCAGAAAAAGATGTGGAACTGGAAGCCAACGACTCCATTTTTCTTCCGATTCGAATCATCGTTAACCGTGATTCTAAAGGTGGTACAAGTTATATCGTGACTGCCTGGCTGACTTCCGACAAAGGGGTTCAATTCTCTTCACAAAACTGGTATGTCACTATTCCTATTCACTCCGAATGGAAAGCGAACCTCCCGGTCAAACAACAGTATTTTATCAGCGACAATGACTCTACAGGATTCAAGGTTCATTTTCGGAATATTGGAAAT
>CAYHCU010000323.1:0-3667 GCA_964355035.1 uncultured Flavobacteriales bacterium
TGCTTTTGCATTCTTTTTATCTTTACTGTAATGGTCGAGCATTTCTTTATAGTCTCGACTCATTTTTAATTCTGGTGCGTTTCTGGAATTCAAAGTTAATTCCAAAATTCCATCAGTATTAGTGATAATAAAATCCGGAATAACATGTTCGATGGAGCGTTGCCCTTGATTTGCTGCACTTCCCGGTCTTGGATTAAGCTTTAAAATTTCATCAATTGCTTTTTTTAATTGCTCATCGGTAATCTCTAATTCGTGTGAAATTTTATCGTAATGCTTTTTTGAAAATTCGTCGAATTGTTTGTTCAGGATTTTTTTTGCATGTAAAACGGATTCTCTTTTCTGCTCTTTTCTTTCCAATTGCAATTCGAGACATTCTTGCAAAGAACGTGCGCCTATACCCGGTGGATCAAGAGATTGAATTGATTTTAAAATATGTTCCAGTTCTTGAGATGTGGTAACAATATTTTGAGAGAAAGCAAGGTCGTCTACAATTGCGGTTAACTCACGGCGGAGGTAACCATCGTCATCAATGCTGCCTACTAACTGTTCAGCGATATGATATTCGCGATCATCGAGATCGAGCAGATATAATTGCGCAAGCAATTGATCTTGAAAATTTCCTTGCGCGCTAAGCGGCATATCGCGACGTTCGTCGTCAGGAGAAGTATTGTTAACAGATGTTTTATAATCCGGAATTTCATCGTCGACTAAATATTCATCGATACTAATATCTTCTTCTCGTTCACTTAACTCTTCGTCATCGTCATTTGTAGTTTCTTCATCAGCGTCTGCATCATATTCATCTTCATCCTGATCAGCTCCTTCTTCGAGAGCCGGATTATCCTGCATTTCTTCTTTGATACGTTGTTCAAGATTTGCAACAGGAATTTGGAGCAACTTCATCAATTGAATTTGCTGAGGCGATAATTTTTGAAGTAATTTCTGATGTAAGCCTTGACGTAATTGACTCATAAATTAGGGGTATGCTGCTAGTGCAAAATTGGAGGATTAATTTCTAAAAGCAAATATAAGAAGGATAGTAGTGAAAAAATTAATAATTCCAGATCCAGCCTTGCAGATTGCGGTTTTTCAGGCTATCGTTTAATGCCGAAGCCTCTGAGCGACTTTCAAAGCCCTGATAATAAACATACCAGCGATGATTTGCTTCGGTTATCGAAGCATTGTTAAAGCCTAGTTTTTGTAATTGTTCAAGCTGAGAAAGCGCGTTTTCGTGAATTTTAAAAACGCCGGCGACAACAAAGTGGTGATTATTGACACTACTTACAGATACAGGAGTGGTTGAGACTTGTTTTTCCGGAGCTACGTTTTCCGGGACGGTTGTAGTTGGAGTAATAGTATTTGCTTCAGGTTTACTTTCCGGAATCGTATTGGAGACATACACCGTTTCAACTTTTGCAGGTTGCTCTTGTTTGATGGTAGTCGGAAGTGTACTCGTGTCTTTTAACTTAAGCGAAATGGTCTGGCTGTCGAATGGATTCAGAGAAGCAGAATCGTACGTTTTCGGATTCACCAGATATAAATTAAATGAGAACCAAAGTGCAGTTGAAGCAAGGGCTATTATGCCGATTAACTTTCCGCCTTTTTTCAAGCTAGGAGAAATGGTGCGTTGAGGAGCTTGTGATGGACGAATATCTTTGAGTACCGGTTTAGATAGTTCTCCGGACTCACGATTGATTGGGATCAATTGCAATGCATCCATACCAAAACTATCTTTCAAATGATTTGAATTTCGGGCAGCTTCGAATTGAAGATTTTGTTCTTTATCGAAGAAAAGAGTGCCAATGGTATTGAGATAAACTTTTTTTCCATTGTTCATTTCAGACATGCATGTGGCAACAAATTTTTCAATTTGGAGAAGTGCTTGTTGATAAGAAAGGTGTTCGTATTCTACTAAGTGATTCGCAAGAAGTCCATCGTTATTTTTCAAATAGACATTGAAAGCTATTTTTCTAAAAGGAGGAAAAAGAACTTGATTGGGAGTGATGACAGAATTCTGATTTGATGCTAAAAACCCGCCAAGAGAAGGAACGATTACGCAATCATGATCAAAAAGTAGTTCGGATATATGTTGTTCTATTGCTGCCATTGGGAGATGACGCTAAAGTAGGCTAAAATAGGACTCCGGGAAAGTTTTTTTCAATAAAAAAAGAGTCCACCCAAACTCTGCCAGACTCTTTTGCTAATAACCCTTTTTTACGAACCTCTTAATTTGTCTAATAATGTATTTAATTGTTTTTTTTCTGTTTCAGAAAGGGATTTTGTTGCATTTTCTTGTTGAGCATCTTTACTATCAATATCACTTAATAAATCCATTCCTTTTTGTGTGATGAACACCTGACAAGAACGGCGGTCGTGTTCGCAAATATGTCTGTCCACTAAACCTTTTGTGCGAAGCTTCTCTACAATTCGCGAAGCGTCACTCATTTTATCGAGCATTCGTTCGCGAATCAATTTTATACTTGCCGGTTGCATTTGTTGTCCACGCAAAATTCGAAGCACATTAAACTGTTGATAGGTTACCCCATACGGTTTTAGAAAATCACTGTGTTGTCCATTCAGCCAATTAAATGTATAAATTATATTGACCATGAGTTTATGGCTTTCACTGCGAAACTTTTTTTGACTAATTTCCTTTTCTAATTCCATTTTCAATTAGTTCATTGGCACTTCAATGATAATAATTTCTGATGACTCATCAGATTTCAATATAATATTTTCAGTTTCCCATACACCTATTGCATCGCGTTTTTCCAATTTCGTTCCTTCTACATCAAGACTACCATTGATGACCATAATATAAGCGCCATTATTTTTGTCATGAAGTGTATATTTCAATTCGCTATTCTTGTCCAGATTCGCTAAAGAAATGGCTGCATTTTGGTGAATGTATAATTCATCACCTTTCTTGAAACCTGAAGCAACCGTTTGCACATTGTTTTTTCTGTCAGCCACATTGAAGGATTTCTGATCGTAACTTGGTGCTATTCCTTTTTCTTTTGTGAAAATCCATATTTGAAATAAGTTAGTCGCTTCATCTTTCAAAGGATTGAATTCAGAATGCATGACACCGGTTCCGGCACTCATTACCTGCACATCACCGGGTTTAATAACAGAGCCATTTCCCATATTGTCTTTGTGTTCCAGAGCACCTTCATGGATGATGGTAATAATTTCCATATCATTATGAGGATGCATTCCAAAACCTTCTCCACCGGCAACAATGTCGTCATTGAGGACACGTAACATTCCAAAATGGATGCGAGAAGGATCGTACCAATTTGCAAAACTGAAACTATGATGCGCATTTAACCAACCATGATCGGCATGCCCACGCAATGCTGCTGAATGAAAAACCGTTTTCATAGGGAACTCTTTATTTAGTTGTTAACCAATCTGTATTCGTACGATGTGCTCCATCGCAAAATGGTTTGTTGATTGAATGTCCGCAACGGCATAGTGCAAACGTTTCTTTTTTCTCAATCTGATTTCCATTGCTGTCAGTCAATTGAGTTGTTCCTGTTATTAGATACGGCCCGTTAGCGGTTACTGTAATATTGTTTTCCATTTGTATAATATTAATTACTGTTTATTAAATTTTGTGTTTTAATTTTCCATCAACTTGATTAAGTTCAATGCTGAACCAGCT
>CAYHCU010000324.1:0-3651 GCA_964355035.1 uncultured Flavobacteriales bacterium
ACATTGATATCTGTTCTACCAGAGACTTCCTCAATTCCGGTTTTATAAAGAATGTCCTTTAATAATCTCATATATCCAGATCAAGAATTATCATTTGTCCCTTAATTATTTTTGTGCCTGAGCTGATCGATTGACGAACAACATTTCCTCTTCCTTTCACAATTACTTTTAATCCGGCATTTTCCAAAATAAAGACGGCATCTTTCGCTCCCATTCCTGAAACATTTGGTGTAATACCGGCAATTGTTTTTCTTTCTGACACCACTACTTTATCTGACTCGACAATTGGAGTAACATAATGCGCGTCCTTGTCATTCGAAATCGCCGGAATGTCAAGCTTTGCAAAAATTTTCATTAAATCTCTTTGTTGTCCGACCTTTGCAAATGGCAATACATTTACGACTGTATCACGCTCAAAAGGCTTAGTATTTAAATCAACATGATTACTGTAGACTTTATCGGCAATGTCTTTAAAAATAGGCGCAGCTACAGCACCTCCAAAATAGACATCGCTTGAAGGCGCATACACGACAACCATGCAAGAATACTTTGGGGCATCTGCAGGAAAATAACCTACAAACGAAGCTTGATATGTTGGATGAGTTTTATCGTATCCATATTTATTCTGAGAAATCTGTGCCGTTCCGGTTTTTCCGGCAATTCTATAAGGAGATTTACTCAACTCTTTCGCTGAACCTCTTTCTACTACACCTTCCATTAATCGTCTTGCTTTTGCTAACGATGCTTGTGAAGCAATGGAGTCTTTAATGATTTCTGTTTTAAATGATTTAATTGTGCGACCATGACTCTGAATTTCCTTTACAAAATGCGGACGAACCATTACGCCGTTGTTTGCAATTGCATTATAGAACGAAAGAATTTGCAAAGGCGTTAATTTTAACTCATAACCGATAGACATCCATGGAAGCGAAACAACACTTGACCAATCTTTTGCCGAAGTTGATTTAATACGAGGATCCCCTTCGCCTTGGATGTCAAGACCGAGTTGTTCGCCAAGACCAAAAGACTTTATTTTATCAATAAACGACTGCGGATTTTTTGAGTAACGCGCAACAATTGCCGAAGAAATTCCAACATTGGAAGACGTTTCAAACGCTTGTTGAATTGATAGACGTGTGAAGTGCGGTGGATGCGCATCTTTCATCAGTTGTTTTGCATACTTCCGTTCACCGTTGCCAACAAAAATCGTGTCTTCAGGCTCAATCAATCCGTCGTCTATAGCCGCAAGCATAGAAGCCATTTTAAATGTTGATCCCGGCTCCGTTGCTTCTGCAATTACATAATTAAAATCTTCAATATAATTTCCTTCTGATGTCCGTTTTAAATTTGCAATCGCTTTAATTTCACCTGTAGCTACTTCCATTAATACTGCACAACCATGATCGGCATTGTGTTTTATCAGATGCTCTTCGAGCGAATTTTCTGCAACATCCTGAATGTTGATGTCTATCGTGGTAACAATATCATTACCATCTTTAGATTCAATTTCGTCTTTATCGTACAAAGGTTTCCACATACCACCGCTGATTCGTTGTTCCAGCCGACGACCACCAACTCCTTTTAATATCTCATTGAATGAAGCTTCTATTCCTACAGGTCTTACGTCACGTATATAGCCAATTGTGCGAGAAGCAAGCATTTTAAAAGGCATTTCTCGAATTTCTCTTTGCTGAATCATCAGTCCGCCTTTATACTTTCCAAGACGGAAAAGCGGAAACTTCTTCAACCTTTGTAATTCGGAGTAACGAACATTTCTGCGCACCAAAAAGAAGCGTTCGTGCTGAGCACGAGCTTCGCGAAGACTTGTTTTATAATCTAAAGCCGTACGGTCAGTAAATAAACTTGCCAGCCATATTGCCCATGAATCTACATTGCTACTAAACGTTTCTTGTGAGAGTCCATCAGCCATCAAATCCATTCTGATATCATAAATTGGAATGGATGTACTGATTAATCTGCCATCACTTGAAAAAATATTTCCCCTACTTGCTTCAACATTTTTGTAGTGAGTAGAGAAACTATCCGCTTGAGCGATCCAATATGGACCTTGAATAAACTGAATGCGAAAAATTTGAACTAAAATAATCAAGCCCATTAAACACATCACAAAAAATGACAGGTTTATTCTCCACATAATATCTTTTTTCACTTTCATCTTGTGGTGGTATTCTGATTATTTAGTTTCTTTTTTAGCTACAAAAATTTTCCGTGGCGGTTGCTTACTTTCCTTTAACTCATACGACGATAATTCGCGTGCTACTTCTGATTGCTTACTCTCTGATGCTAATTGTGACATTGTTGAAATATACTCGGCACGTCGTTCTTTCAATTCATTCTTTGTTTTTTCAATATCTCTAATCACTCGTTCTGCGTAGTAGCTGTTGCCGATATAAAAAATCAGTAAGACTGTAACAAAGAGTACGAATGGCATTGCTTTAGCAATTTCATTTCGTTTGAAAACATTAAAAATCTCAAGAAAACGAATAAATATCTTCGGAGGTTCAACCTTTTTTTTAGGCTTCTTCTCAACGACCTCAGCGGGCGCTTCAATTTCCTCAACTTCGGGAACTGCTTTGATTTTATTTTCAGCCATTCTTAATTCTTTTCTGCTATTCTTAATTTTGCACTTCGTGAACGCGGATTTCTGTTAATTTCTTCTTCTGTTGCTTCTATAGGTTTCCGGTTGATTGCTTTGAAAGGATTGTTTTTTGAATTGCCAAATAGATCTTTTTCTACTTCGCCTTCAAACATTCCCTTTGCAATAATATTTTTAACAAGTCTGTCTTCCAGTGAATGATATGAGAGCACTACTAATCTGCCCTGCGGAGCTAAAACATTTGCTGTTTCCGCAAGCATTTCTTTAAGGGACTCTAGTTCTTCGTTGACTTCAATTCGTAAAGCTTGAAAAACCTTTGCGTAATACTGGCTTTCTGCTTTTCTATCTACACATGAGTGTATTGCCGCTTTAAACTGATCAATATGTGTTAACCTTGCCTCTTTACGTACTTCAACAATTTTTTTAGCTAATGTTTTTGAATTAAAAACTTCACCATATTGAGAGAAGACTTGTATTAACTTTTCTTCTGAATACTGATTCAAAATATCGGCTGCTGTTACTTTCGACTCACGATTCATCCTCATGTCCAATTCTGCCTCGTAGCGAGTTGAAAACCCGCGTTCAGCGGCATCAATTTGATACGATGAAATTCCCAGATCAGCTAAAATTCCATTGACAGGCAGTGCATTATAATAGCGAAGAAAGTTTTTGATGAATCGATAGTTCTGTCGAACAAGTACAAAACGTGAATCCTTTATTGCATTTCTTTCCGCATCCAGATCTTGGTCAAAAGCAATCAATCGACCATTTTCATTTAGTCGTTTTAATATTTCCTTAGAATGTCCACCACCACCAAAAGTCACGTCAACATAGACACCATCAGGTTGAATTTGCAAGGCTTCAATACATTCATTCAACAGAGCAGGCTCATGATAAGTTGTCATCCTCTTCCTCCTTCTTCTTTCCCATCACCTCTTCTGCTAACTGCGAGAAGTTTTCGGAGTCATCTTTCATCATTCGCGTATACTCTGCTTCAGACCATATTTCAATCCGGTTCCCATCCCAACGAATAT
>CAYHCU010000325.1:0-3564 GCA_964355035.1 uncultured Flavobacteriales bacterium
TTCTTTTTAGTTCATTTGGATATTCATCCAGGAAATCTTTTTCAAGCATTCCGGCTTGTCCAAAGAAAAAGGCTTCTATATTTAACGGATTGCCTTGTTCCTTTCTGACCATTCTAAGAGGCAAACTTCTAGCTAACATTTCAAACGGCATCCCATTTATTTGAAAACCGAAATTGCGACAGAGATGTTGGTAAAAGCACTCTTCCCAATCATTTTTCAAGCCTTGTAGAGAAATTAAAATTTGCTTTGTTTTTAGTTGCAATCTTTCCTCCGCCATTACGCGAAAAAGGTTTGTCCATACTGCATTTTCAATTTCATTTAAGCGATGGCTACAAGGCACCCATTCATTTTCACTAATCAAAGCAATAAAATTATCCCAAAGGTAATTTGGATACCGTCCTTTCAATTCTAAAGCAGGAATAATCGACCCATCCATTCTTCGGGTAAGGTTATCATTCTCGTAAACTACATGTAGAATACAACTATCATAAGATGCATCTTTTTGATGTTCGTGCTTAATCCAGTCTGAAGAAAGAATGTGGATCTCCACATTTCCTGCCCAAAGGGTTTCTCCTATTCTTATTTGTGCATTAAAAAAATCAGGGCCGGCATTGGTGTTATGGGTTCCAGGAAAAACAATTTCTACTTCTTGGCCATCTATTGTTTTCAATTGATTAAAATTGAATAAACGGCTTTTCCATATGTAATGGAGGAATGATTCAGTCACGTGGTTGAATTTTTCTCAAATATAAATTCAACAAAGCAAAAGTTCGTTTCTTATAATAGACGATCTAGCAATTCATGCATTTCTTTCTGCATATATTGAGATTGTTCACGTGCTTTATCTGCAAAATCTTCACCGGAAGAAGCATAAATAATTTGTCGGGACGAATTCACTAGCAATCCACACATATTATTCATTCCCACTTCAGAAATTTCAGAAAGACTACCGCCTTGTGTTCCTACTCCGGGAACAAGCAAGAAGTGATTGGGGGCAATTTCACGGATAATTTTAAAAAGTTCCGGATGAGTAGCACCCACCACAAACATCAATTCATCTTCATTTGCCCATTGCTTAGCACGCAGAATAACTTGTTGAAAAAGTTTATAATTCAAGTGATCGACAGAATTACACACATCCATCATTTGAAAATCCATCGAACCCGAATTACTTGTTAAAGCGAGAAGAATAACCCATTTGCCATCTTTCAAAAAGGGAACTACAGAATCTTTCCCCATATAAGGAGCAACTGTAACGGAATCAAAATTGTAATAGTTAAAAAAAGCCTCAGCATACATTTCAGAAGTGTTTCCAATATCACCTCGTTTTGCATCTGCAATAGTGAAAATATCAGGAGAGATATAATCTACAGTTTTTTTCATGCTTCTCAATCCGTCCGGACCTAAGGACTCATAAAAAGCGAGATTTGGTTTAAAAGCGACACAAAACTCTGAAGTAGCATCAATTATCTGTCGGTTGAATTCAAAAATCGGGTCTTCGAATTTCAGGAGGTGCGACGGGATTTTTTTTATGTCGGTATCCAACCCTACACAGAGGTAAGAGTTCTTGGTTTTTATTTGCTGAAATAGTTGTTCTCGAGTCATGCGACGAAAATAGCGATTGTAATGAAATAGTTAGACTTTAGATTTACCGGTTACAGCGATATAATATAATGGTATACCAATTAAAGTAATAATCAATCCAGGCCATGTAAATTGTGGCTTATAAATGATTAGTAATGTACAAAAACTAATACCCATTAAAATATAAGTGGCCGGTAATATAGGATATCCAAAAGCTTTATAAGGTCTTTCGGCATCAGGAAGTTTTTTCCTTAAAATAAAAATACCTGCAATAGTCAATACATAAAATATCACGACTATGAAAGATACCATATCTAATAAATCCCCGTACTTTCCACTCAAACATAATACACAAGCCATTGCGCATTGAATCCACAAAGCCCAAGCCGGTACAACACTTTTATTTAGTTTTCCCGCTTGTCTGAAAAACAACTTATCATTTGCCATAGTATAATACACTCTGGCCCCGGCTAATATTAATCCATTGTTACATCCAAAAGTGGAAATCATAATCATAATTGCGATAATAATTGTACCACTGCTTCCAAAGATAGCTTGCGATGCGCTTAGTGCTACTCTATTATCCTTTGCATATGCCAATTCATGCAAAGGTACAGTCGCCAGGTAAACCACGTTGATTAAAACATAAATGAGGGTTACAATTAAAGTACCTAGAAACAAACTTAATCCAATATTTCTTTTTGGGTTTTTTATTTCTCCCGCAATAAAAGTTACATTATTCCATGCATCACTACTAAATATCGTTCCAACCATTGCACTTGCCATTGCACCTAATGCAACACCTGTCACTAATGGTTCAAAACCAATAGCACCATCAACTCCTTTTGTCATATGTTGAATGGTCCATGCATTGGTCCAGTTGGCATGCCATACTTCCCAATTAAAAGCAATGAAACCTGAAATAATTAAACCAAAAAGAGATAAAAGTTTAGTTGAAGTAAAAATAGTTTGAATAAATTTTCCAGCTTCGATTCCTTTTGTGTTAATAAAAGTTAGAGTTGCAATCAGCACAATGGCGACAAGTTGAGCATAATGAATATTCAATCCAAGAAATGTAAACGTATTAACATCTTCCCAAGCTAAAGCAGGAAAAAAATAGCCTGCAAATTTTGCAAACCCTACTGCTACAGCAGCTATTGTTCCTGTTTGAATTACAGAGAAAAAACTCCAACCATATAAAAACCCAACCAAAGGATTATAAGACTCTTTAAGATAGACATACTGTCCACCAGCTTTAGGAAACATTCCACTCAGTTCGCCATAACTTAATGCAGCAGTTAGCGTCATAATTCCTGTAATCACCCATGCGGCCAGCATCCACCCTGCACTACCCAAATCTTTAAGCATATCCGCACTCACAATAAAAATTCCCGAGCCAATCATTGATCCGGCAACAATCATGGTTGCATCTAACAGTCCTAATGTAGGTTTAAAAGTACTTGAAGACTCTGACATAAGATAACTTTGAATTTATAAAATTAAATAAAAAAACCCCGCATGTGCGGGGTAAAAAAAAATATTGTAATTCCGCAAGAGCGGTTTTTGTTATTTAATTCTTGTTTTTGGTCTTGAACCTAGGCCTACCGGACTACCTACTCTAGTCATAGCACAACGGAAACCAAGGTCATTCGTACTTTGTCTTTCGTCAGTGAAACGGCGAGAACCGGGATTCATGAAGTAGGCACGATCTCTCCAAGAACCGCCCTTGTACACACGAGCTTTATCATTAATGAGCGAAGTAACGCCATAATCATATTTACTGACTTCAGCCTCATCAGCATCAAGGTAATTGATGTTATCTGCTTTTGTGTAGTTGCGACGTTCAGCACTTTCTTCAGGAGTAACTTCTCGTTGAGGAATACGACCTAAACTATCTTTTTCCAAAATTGCACCTTCTTCCTCTCCTTGTTGAGTGGAGAAAACGTTACCTCGAAACGCATTGAAATCACTTTTGTCTTC
>CAYHCU010000326.1:0-3556 GCA_964355035.1 uncultured Flavobacteriales bacterium
AATATTTTACAAACGTAATCGATAATGCGCTGAAATCTTTGAATTCTGATTATGAAGCAAAACGGTATAAAGTCATGGCTCTGCGTTTACCGATTGTACGGCTGCTACCTTGTGGTGCTTTTTATGAATGGCTAAAAAGTAAAGGAAAGTTAGGCGGGCAACACAAGGCTCCTCGTTTAAGTAACGACAGAGATTTCATAGAAGAAATTATTGCTTTGTTGAAGAAAGTAAATATTCATTGATCCGATGCTCTTGAAAAGAATCTTAACGATAATTTTGTTTTTTGTCTTTTGCTCAGCAGCAGACGATTATCATTTGGTGAATTCTATTCCTTTCTCGTCAGGACTTTTTTTGACTACGGATAAACTCGGAAATGTATTTGTCGTAATTGGAAATCAGCTTTTGCAATTTGATGTCAAAGGGAAACCCTTGGCTAATTTCAGCAGAAGTAATCTGGGCGATTTAAGGACAGTCGATGCATCGAATCCAATGAAAATTTTATTGTTTTATCCGGATTTTGCTCAATTGGTAATTTTAAATTCGAAATTGTCGGAGCAGTCTACTATAAATTTAAGAGCATCGGGAATTAATCAGCCGATTGTGGCTGCTGTTTCAGAAAATGATGGCTACTGGCTCTATGATAATGAGGACGATCAGTTGAAGAAATTAAATTTGAATTTGCAGGTATCGTTTCAAAGCGGAAATCTGTCCCAATTACTTGGTTATAAAGTTCAACCGAAATTTTTAGTGGAAGCAGGAGGAAGTCTTTATTTGAATAATCCAACTACAGGAATTCTTGTCTTTGATCAATTTGGAACATTTTATAAATTGTTGCCTTTCAAAGGAGTGAATTTTTTTCAAGTGGTAGATAATAACCTTCTTTTCATCAGAGAAAATAAATTAATCCGTTACGATTCCAAAACAGCAGTTGAGCAGGAAGTCTTATTACCGGTGCATGATTCTATTTTAAACGCAAGAATTGAGCCTCCGCAACTTTATTTATTAACAAGTGACTCACTGAGTTTTTATTCTTTTTAGCTTTAGCGAACTTTATTGAACACAAAGTACGAACTAACCTAAATTCAAACCACTTATCCCCATGGCTTCTAAAAGCATTTCATTGCGGAAAACGAACACAAAACCTACCGTGAAGTCTGAACCAACAACAAAATCTTCGACCAAGGCAGCAACTGTAAAAGCTACAGAGAAGTATGCGCCAACGAAAAAACAATTAACTCCTCTTCATATTGCCATTGCCGGAAATATTGGAGCAGGAAAAACAACTTTGACAGCCTTACTTTCAAAAAACATGAAGTGGGAAGCTCATTACGAAGATGTTGACGACAATCCATACCTGAATGACTTTTATGAAGATATGCAGCGTTGGTCTTTTAATCTGCAGATTTATTTCCTGAATTCTCGTTTCGAGCAAATCGCGAAAATTCGCCAAAGCGGAAAAACGGTTATTCAAGACAGAACTATTTATGAAGATGCGCACATTTTTGCACCAAACCTTCATTCAATGGGGCTGATGACAACAAGAGATTTCAATAACTACCAGTCGTTATTTGCGGTGATGACAAAATTCGTTTCGCCACCGGATCTGTTGATTTATTTACGCGCAAGTGTTCCAACACTTGTAAATCAAATCAGCCGCCGTGGTCGTGATTACGAAAACTCAATCCGTATCGATTACCTTAAACGATTGAACGAACGGTATGAAGCATGGATTTCTACTTACGAAGTCGGTAAACTTCTCATTATTGATATTGATGAATTAAATTTTGCAGATAACCCGGAAGACATGGGTAAGATCATCAATAAAATCAATGCTGAAATTAATGGCTTGTTTTAATTTATTGAAAGGAATAAATACATTTTCACGGGAAGAATTTTAGGCAACTTTTCAACAATTTTGTAATTGGCTAAAATCAAAGAGTTTGGGAATTGTTTTTGTTTAAGGTTCGATGTTGACACTCCGACTGCTTCTGTTAAAACACATTGATTCATAGTTTCAAGCCTAAACTAAATATGCCTGACACACTAACAAAAAAAGCTCCTGAATATTTCAGAAGCTTTTTTTGTTTTCAATCCAATTTACTTTCTATGGAATAATAATAATTGTTTTTTCATCCCTGATTTGTCCATCACAAATCAACCGAATAAAATAACTCCCCGGTGTATATCCGGAAAGATTTAGTGATGTTGTTGTCTGATTGATATCAATCATGTAATTATTACTTACGGCAGTGTAAGGCTGAACAATCGAAAAGTTAGTGTTGAATATTGAGTAATTTTGTAAAATGATTGTTGTTGTTGCTTGAATAAATATCAATGACATAAATCCCATCCCTCAGATCGCTTAAATCAATTGATGTAGTTTCATTATATAAAACATTTTTTCTTATTTTTCTTCCCAAAAGATCGCTTAAAACAATGAAGCAGGGACTTTCTATAGTATTAAAATGTATAGTAAGAATGTTACCTACAGGGTTGGGGTAAACGCGAATTTCGTTTCTAAAAGATTGCGGTAGTTCATTCGTATTTGTAAACAAACTGTCTATATCAAGATTTAATAGCCAGAAATCTAAACCACCGTGATTACCGGAAACATCACCATTATTTGAAAGAGTATAGCCTGTAGCATACAAATGATTGCCGGTAACCAAAATTGATTCCGAATATTCCTCTTGACTTCCACCAAAACAAGATTGCCAAATAATATTTCCTTGTAAATCACACTCAATAATCCAATAATCCCAAGATAAATTATGATTGTTGCTTACATCCCAATCATTAGATGAGCTTTGACATAGAAGAAACAATTTATTATTATAGAAGGACATATCCCATCCTTCTTCTATCACTGTTCCTCCATAGCTTTTTTCCCAAACTAAATTACCAAAGGAATCAAGACAAATAAGCCAAGCATCAGCAGATGGAAGACCATTTGTATCAAGATGACTATTCGTTATATCACCATTGTTCGAGTGATTTGTCCCTAAAACATAATAATTATTGCCAATTTGAATGGCTTTAAAAGATTCTTCCATAGAAGAACCACCGAAACAATTCTGCCACTCCATGTTTCCTAACGAATCAGTTTTTACAACCCAAAAATCTTCTGAGCCATGATTCCCGCTGACCTGCCCGCTATCGCTAAAAGTACCACCACATAAAAGAAAACCGTGATCTGCCGTTTCGATAACATTGTTTGCGTATTCGCCATTTGGCCCGCCATAGGTTTTTTCCCATAACAGATTTCCAGAAGCATCAATTTTAATGAGCCAAAAATCATTGGTGTTTGGCAATCCGTGATTTAAAGAAATATCTCCGTCAGTTGAAGTTGTCATTCCACAAATAACAAAACAACTATCACTGGTTTTTTGGATGGACTTTGCCCTATCATCCCCGCTACCACCAAAGCACTTTTCCCATTGGTTATTAAAATTATTATTTGTCCTTGCAATATAAAAATCTGCGCCACCATGATACCCATTCAACTCAGAGGAATTGGTTGTTCCAACAACAAAATAGCCATTGATTATTCCCTTGG
>CAYHCU010000327.1:0-3522 GCA_964355035.1 uncultured Flavobacteriales bacterium
AAATCCGAAATCATTTATCCCTATCTTTAGCAAAAAAAGAAATCACCCCAATGCTCACCATCGATCCAAAAGAAATAAAAACCGGAGTTTTCCATAGTTATATGCTTGCATCGATTGCACCACGGCCAATTGCCTTTGCAAGCACAATTGATCTGGAGGGCAATATGAATTTGTCGCCATTTAGTTTCTTTAATGCTTTTGGAAGTAAGCCACCTACCATTGTATTTTCACCTGCAAGAAGGGTTCGAGACAACACAATTAAACACACGCTGGAGAATATTTATGAGACGAAGGAAGTTGTAATCAACGTTGTTAATTACGCAATGGTTCAACAAATGTCACTTGCGAGTACTGAATACCCAAAAGGTGTTTCTGAATTTACCAAAGCCGGATTCACACCGATTAAGTCTGACTTAATTCGCCCTTTCCGGGTAAAGGAATCACCTGTTCAAATGGAATGTAAGGTGATTGAAGTTAAAGAAATGGGCCAAGAAGGTGGAGCTGGAAATCTAATTATCTGTGAAATCCTTCTCATGCACATCAACGAAGATATTCTGAATGCAGAAAATAAAATAGATACAAATAAAATAGACCTTGTTGCCCGAATGGGTGGAGATTTATATTGCAGAGCTTCGGGTACTTCGCTCTTCGAAGTGACCAAGCCAAACAGCAATATTGGCATGGGGGTTGATCGATTACCGGATTCTATCAGACTTAGCAATATCTTAACAGGAAACAATTTAGGTCAACTTGGCAATATTGAAAAACTACCGGATGAAAAATCAATCGAAGAATTTCGTCGGCGTGATTTCATGAAAGAACTTTACTCGAAATTCGGACACAATGAAAGTGCGCTACATAAAAAATTGCATGAATTAGCCAAAACTCTTTTAGAACAAGGCCATGTTGACGAAGCATGGAAAGTCTTGCTTTGTTTACAAAGTTAATTTGTGTAGGTTTGAAAAATGTCTAAGGGTTTTTTCACCATCGCATTCTTACAGCTTTCTGTCGAATATTGGTACTTCACACTTATCGTTTTATTGATAAAGTATGTTCTGATTCGATACGTTACCACTAACACCAGTCTTAAAGCCATAGCAATGTGGGTAACAGGCACATTCGTATTCTATATTTTTGCTTGTATTGGCGGATTTATTTTTTCTTCGGCAAATTACATGATGATTCCTCTTTTAATGTTCTCCCTTGCTCTTATTATGGAATCAGTAGTAACCACTATGGTTTTTAATACGAACGGAAGAAAAACCTTCTTTCCTTTGTTAATCTCTAATTTTCTACTATTTATGATATTGTTCAGTCAGGTGATTTACTGATTACAATGAAATCCTTTTAATGCATTTACTCCTTTTTAAGGTACTTTCCACTTTCCTCGAATCCCATTTTGGCATTTAAATATTCGGGATCTATCTCCATTACTTTTCCAAAAGCAGAATGAGAATTTTCATAGTTCCCTGTAGTAAAATAAAGGCCGCCTAGATTATACAGACAACGCACCTTGATTGAATCATTTTGATAAGAATATCTTAATGCTTTGTTGAAATAAAATAGCGAGGAGTCCAATTGATTTTTAGTTGCCGATGCTGTTCCTGCAGATAAATATTTATTTGCCAGAAAATTATCTACGCCAATCAATTTGGGATGTTTTGCACTTTTTGCTCTTACTTTATCCCAATACACTTCTGCCTTTTCTGTGCTATCCATTTGACTATATGCAATTCCAATATTCAATAAAGCATCATTATTATCAGGATATATTTGCAAAGATCTGTTTAAGTAAAATAACGTTTTAGCAAGTAGGCTATCTTTTACTTCTTTTGATAAGCTTTCTCCAAATGAATAAAACAAAAAAGCGCTTCCTGCTGCACCATTGACTCTGGCACTATTAGGGCTTTTCGAAATATCCGCCAAAGCGAGCGTCCGATCATCCTTCCAATCTGAATTTCTGGAAATCGTTATGTAGCCGGCGGAAATTAATACAGGCAGCATTAATGTTGCAGTTGTTACCATTTTCTTTGAATGAAATTGATGTGTTGCCCAATCCGCTATTTTGATAATAATCAATGCAGCAGTCATGCAGAAAAAAAGAGATGGGAAAAACAACATCCTTTCTCCGAACATCAGACCAATATCAACAATAAAATTGCTGCTTATTGACAACGTTAAAAGGAACATCAAAATGCAAAAAGAAAATACATTTTTCGACTTTACTCCTTTCAAGGCATAGATCAACAGAGCCATGTAAACGAGTATTGATATCCAAACTGCCGGGTTGCCAAAGGTTTGATATGGAATTTGATTATAAGAATAATCGAAAATCAATGGATGAGGAAAGACCAGGAGTTTCAGGTCTAATAATAGAACATAAAATTTAGTAGCAATAGCTTCTAGCTGTGTGGCCTCGAGGAAAGCGTTATTAATTATTTCGGGGTTAGATTTTAAACCACTAAAAGGCACAATTGCATTTCTAATCAATAGATAGATTACAGCCATGGAAAGGAAGCCTGCAAAATAGGTTGAAAGCTCTTTCCTTTTTATGTCAGTGAAAAAATAAAGCATTACCGGTATTCCTATAAGAAAAGTAATACTATCTTCTTTCGCTGTCAGTGAAATAAAATAGCAGAGTAAGGAAAATATCAAATGCCGGTTGTTTTTTGTTGACAGAAATTTCCAAAGCTGGTGAAGCGCCATAAGCAAGAATAGAAAGCACAGCAATATATCACGGCTCTTTATATTTGCTACTACTTCAGTGTGGATCGGATGAATTGTAAATAATAATGCTATTAAAAAAGCTATTCTAATTTCCTTGAAGATGTGTTTGTATAAAAACAAAAACAACAATGCAACTATTGCTGTATAAAGTAACATGTTAATGAAATGGCTGAATTGAGGTTTGTTCTTTCCCCACAAACCTACTTCAACGGAATACGTCATCAACGAAAGAGGGCGCCAGCCTCCGCTAGCAGCTGTATTACTCTTCACATGTTTAAAGCCAAATAATAAATCCTGACCCAGATGCTCCTTAATTCCCGCAAAACCTTTTTGTGTGCTACTGTTTTCAGTAATGAACATTGTATCGTCTAAACAATAATCATTATAGCACGTATTTGAATAAAATAAAATGCAGATAAACATCAGCGCCAAAACATAATAGATTTGACTCTCTCTATTAAATTGCTTATGCTTACTACTTTTTACAACTACAGTTTTCTCTCCCGGTTTGTCCTTATTTTGTCGTTTCGAATTTCTCATTCTAGTGTATATGCTTTGCAGAAAGATTGTCTATTCTAGTAAATTCAGAGCAAGTTAGTAAATTCCGGAAAAGGGTTTCAAACAAAAGAGTCCCACTTTTCAGCAGGACCCTGTGATGGGCGATTTCTATGTTAAGCGGAATTAAAGAAGGACTCAGAAATCATTTCGTATTCAAGCGTCATTCTGACCTGAATTGGGAGGATGCTGAAAATATCTAGGTCGCTCCTACGGAGCTGCTGTTACGTTTACTGTTTG
>CAYHCU010000328.1:0-3519 GCA_964355035.1 uncultured Flavobacteriales bacterium
CTAGTTTGTAAGTGTCGCCAATACAAAGTACTGAATCAATACCTAAGTCAACTTGAGGACCAGCGTTAATTGAGTTGATATCTACAGTTGCATAAGCACGGCATCCTAAGTAATCTTCAACCATTACTGTTTGAGTACCTGAAGCTAGAAGAAGAGCAATGTCAGTAGTCTCTCCACTTGACCAAAGGATTGTATAAGGTGGTTGACCACCGGTAACAGTTACCATAGCAGAGCCATCTTCACTACTTGGACAAGTTGCGTCTGTTAATGAAAAAGCAGAAGCAAAGATACCTGCTGCATTTGCAACAGTAGTAGACAATGTTTGGAAACAACCACTTCCTAAATCAGTAGCAACACATTCATAAATTCCGGCAATTAGACCTGAAGCTGAAGCGCCGCTAGATACGTTTGGAGTCCAAACATAACTGAAGTTTCCACTTCCACCTTGAACTGATACTGTTGCTGAACCGTCGTTTGCAAGACAAGTAGCTGGAGTAGAGTTCATAGAGAATATAACCGGAGCATTATTTAGGATGTCAACAGTTGCTGAATTCTGGCAATTATTTTCGTCAATAACGGAAACTGTATACAAACCAGAAGTTAAATCAACAGCATTCGGGCCACTTTGAGCAGGTAATGTATTCCATGAATAACTAATGGCACCTGTACCGCCATTTGCTGTAGCGACTGCACTACCTAAAGCACTTCCGCAACCTGCATTTGTTCCAACTGTTGAAACAACAAGTGGTGAAGGTTGAGTAATAACAACTGTTTGAGAACCCACACAACCTGAACCGTCCGTAACGTTAACTGTATATGTACCGGCAACAAGATGCGATATTGAAGGTGTTGTCAATACGCTTGGTAATTGAGCTGAAGTCCAAATATAACTAAGAGGAGGATTTCCCGATGCAGTCGCAGCGGCACTACCATTGTGATTTCCAAAACATGCAACGCTAGGAGTAGAGGTTACATTCAACCCCATATTCGAAACTGTTACCTGGAAGCTATAAGTTTGCACACCGTTTGATGGACAAGCATCGTCACGAACTGTTACTGTGAATGAATAAGGTTGTGGACGCGCATCAGCAGGTGTTGGTGCCCAGCAGAAATGACCAACCGGATTTGGAGATCCTGTTACAGTGAATGTTCCTCCCGGTATTCCTTGATTCCAAGACAAAGTTAATGTTTGTGCAGGATCAACATCGTTAGTGATCACATCAAAGCAAAGTTGACCACCTGTACAAGCAGAAGTCGTAAAGTTTCCTCCTCCATTTATTCCGGAAGCAATTGGAAGTGTATTTGTACAAGCAACTGTATAAATTTGAATGTCTCTCATTACTGATCCGATTAAGATACCATTTCGGTATTCTTGAATCAATACTGCAACAACACCTACTTCAGATGCAGTTGGATGCATAAAGATATCACCGTTGCTTTGATTGACTGTAACAGCCGGTGAAGAGGTTATTGGACTCGCAATTGAATAACCTGCAGCATAAGTTACAGATTGATTGGCTCCCGTCCGAGGTGGAATGAAGAAGTAAACAAGAGAATCTCCTTCAGAATCAATTACTCCATGATTGAAGAAATTGTCTTGACCGATACATTCAAAAGCTACCGGGTAATTTGTAAATGTTGGAGAACTGTTGTTAGTTGAAGTATTGTTCAAATAGGCTTCAAGATATTGTCCGTCACCTGAACCAAAATCGAGTGTTGTAATCGCAGCATTTCTACAGCAATTAGATACACTGAAATTCCAATCCGGACATTGAGCCGGTAAGGTTACAATTGCAGAATAAGAATAGGCTTCAATACCTGGAGCTGTACCACCATTACAAGTAGTCAAAACTCCGGGACAATTCAATGAAATTTCAACTCCTGGTCCTGTTGAGTTTAGCGTTAAAGATTGCGAAACTCCGGTACCACATGTTGAGGAACCGACCGTTAAGTTCTCCGAAAATGGAGCATCAATACCCGCACAGTCACGGTAAAGAGTGTAAGTAACTTCGTATTGATTATTACCGATATAGGTATAGGTTAAATCTGCACCTGCCATGTGACTGGCTTTGGATGTGTTCACACCTAAGAAACTAATTAATGCGAAAAGAACACAAAGGTTTTTCCACATGTTTCCGGCAATTGTTTTGGGGTAAATAGTTTTCTTCATTTTCTATTTTTGTTTGTTGCTTTTTGACTTCTAGTATTGAGGGTAAATTTACTTCGATATAAAGCGAATGTTCTATTTGTTTTGTAAACGAACTCAATTTTTGGGTGAGACAATCAAATTTCATTGCCAATATAAATAAGGGAAATGCTAACCCTCACGCATGTATTCATATTGTTAGCAATATTAGCCTAAAAACCAATACCAGTCAACCTTTCAGAGGATATTATTATTTATATTTCAACACGTTCTCAACACTCCAAGCTTGCGCCGGCTCATCGAATAATGGTTTGGTTTTCTGCCAAGTATCTTTAAATAGGGTGGATTGACGGTAGTTTTCCAGGTCATTTTCAGTTTCCCATGTTGAAATGGTGAAGTAAATCCTTAGATCTTTCTTGTCGTGAAAAAGGGTCACACCCTTGCAACCCTTGAATTTATTGATCTCTTGGCTGGCTTCCTGAAAAATAATCTCAAATATTGAGATTTGACTACTTTTGAATGTCATTTTCACAATTCTTGTAATCATCGGAATTCGATTCTAATCGCATCCATCACTTTTAATCCTAATAATGTTGAAGCATTGCTTCTGTTTAAAGCAATTTCCAAATGATCACTGGTGTTGAAAAAGGCAACAATTTCTCCATTTTCTGTATCCTCGTAGGATTTGCTAATTTTAGAGATGGTGTACTCTGATTTTCTCATAAAAATTTGAAAATCTCTGTTTTTGTGTTCTTTTTCGAAGAAATCTCGGGTTACATTCAAAACAACATTTCCAAAAGAATCGATGTATATGATTGAACATCGAATTGTATTGGCATCGGTAGTCGGAACCGCAAAATAGCTGGTCAATAAAGTTTCCTGTTCCAAGCCTAAATTTGCAGGTAAGGTTCCTTTCCCTAATTCGACGATTGCTTCCAGCACGTTTTCTTTTGCTTTTTTTCTGTCTTCATGTTGACGTGCAGATAATTGAAAAATCCGTTTAGGCTTTTCAGATAATACCAAACTGAAAATTCCACTGTCAAAACCGATAAAAAAATGACCATCCGCTTCTACAATTAAAAATGGGAATTCGATTTCATGATTCTCCGGTCCGGTTAATCCGATATAATGGATACTTCCTTTGGGAAACTTATCGTAAGAGGTTTTAAGAATGTAAGCGGCAGTAAGAATATCAAAATGAGGGATATCATGAGTGATGTCGAGAACCGGCAACAAAAAACTTTGTTTTAATAAGGATCCTTTAAAACAGGCTACATAAGGATCGCAAATACCCCAATCGGTGGTTAAGGTTAAAACGGGCATAGGGAGATAGTATGCATCTGATGTTGATAACTTATGATTAAACGGAACTC
>CAYHCU010000329.1:0-3515 GCA_964355035.1 uncultured Flavobacteriales bacterium
TGAAATTAAACGGAACACTCAGCAAATCTATTCGTCTGCCGAATTACAATTTCATCAATTTAATAATGATGATTGTAACCATTAGCGCAGCTGTTTACATGCCGATGTCAGCAACCTCTAGCGTTGCTATAGTTTACGGAACTTTTGCACTAGCTCTATTATACGCTATGTTATTCGTTGGACCAATTGATGGTGCAGATATGCCTGTCGTAATTTCTTTGTTAAACTCCTTCACGGGTTTAGCTGCCGCTATGGGAGGTTTCTTATACAACAATCAGGTCATGTTAACAGGTGGTATCCTCGTAGGTTCTGCCGGTACAATTTTGACACTGGAAATGTGTCGTGCAATGAATCGTCCATTATTCAATGTCATCTTTGGTGCTTTCGGTGAAAGTGCTGTAGCGACAGGAAGTACTTCAATGAATGGTACTATAAAAGATATTTCAATCAGCGACGCTGCTGTGTTGTTGAACTACTCTAAAAAAGTAATTATCGTTCCCGGTTATGGATTAGCTGTTGCTCAAGCACAACACGTTATTCATGAATTGGAAACATTATTAGAGGAGCGTGGTGTTCAGGTAAAATACGCAATTCATCCTGTTGCCGGTCGTATGCCGGGACACATGAACGTCCTTCTTGCAGAAAGCAATGTCGATTATGGCAAGCTTTCAGAGATGGATGAAATCAATCCTGAATTTGCATCTACTGATGTTGTACTTGTTGTAGGTGCAAACGATGTTGTAAATCCCGCTGCGAAAACGGATCCTTCCTCCCCTATTTATGGTATGCCTATTCTGGATGTTGAAAGTGCAAAACATATCATCATCAACAAGAGAAGTATGAATGCCGGCTATGCAGGAATTGAAAATCAACTTTTCTATGACCCGAAAACTTCTATGTTATTTGGTGATGCAAAAGCGGCTTTGACTAAATTAGTTACTGAAATAAAAAGTTTGTAAAATATACCATTCCTAAATAATAAACACATGTCAAACAGAACATTTACGATGATCAAACCAGATGGAGTTGCTAACAACTACATCGGTCCGATTCTCGCAAAGATCAACGAAGCAGGCTTCCGTATCGTTGCAATGAAATACACACAACTTACACCTGAACGTGCCGGCGAATTTTATGCTGTACACAAGGAACGTCCATTCTACAAAGATTTGGTAAGTTATATGTCATCAGGTCCAATCGTGGCTTGTATACTTGAGAAATCAAATGCTATTGAAGATTTCAGAAAATTAATAGGAGCTACTGATCCTGCCAAAGCAGAAAAAGGAACCATCCGTAATCTCTTCGCAAAATCCATCGAAGCCAATGCCGTTCATGGTTCTGACAGCGATGAGAATGCTACTGTTGAAGGTGCTTTTTTCTTCGCAGGAACGGAGAGATATTAGTGAGTGGTGAGTAGCGATTGGTAAGTGAGATAAAGTCAAAAGTCAAAAAACTAGATCACGAACAATGAAAGAGGCGAATTTAGGTTTGCCTCTTTTTTTGTTTTTTTTCCGCAATAAGAAAGGAAACAAGATTGTGAAATAGTTGACAGTCTAATTCATCAATTATCATTCATCATTTACTCCTCACTTAATTTAACTCTAGCCGCTAACCAAACTTGCATTTAATCAGCCGTCGTACAAAGAGAACTACGGGTTTCTTAGCAGAATGACTTTTGGGTGTTGCTAATAGGAAAGAGAGTGAGTAAAGCGACAAGATTCTTTCAGAAATGCAGTTATGCTGCAAGCATCTTGTTGCATTCACCTCTACTCTCTCCTAAAATTCAAGTACCCTTGTCATTCTGTAAGAAACCTGTCGGTCTCTGAGTACGAAGGTCTCCTCTGTCAACATTTTAAAAATTACTGTCATACAGTACCTTACAAGGTAATGAAATAGTCCGCCGCTTTTTTGACTTTTAACTTTTAACTTTTAACTTTTGACTTTAATTTTTTGACTTTAAACTTTTGACTTTCCTTTTTCGACTTTCATTTAAAAACCACATCTTCCAAAACCTTCGCATTCACCTCTTCATTCAAGGATGAAATAATTTTTTCCTTGGCCATAAAAAGTTCCTGACGTAAGGAAGCAGATGAAAGAGTTACAAAAAGTGTTTTGTCAATGATCTTAATTTCAATGGTACGGTGAGCAACAGCCGGTCCCATTACTTTTTCCCACGCATTGATCAACTTTACCTGATTCATTTTGTCTTCAAGCCGGTACGATTTGATCATCGCTTCTAAGGCCTCTTTCAGACTCAAATCATTGGATTTGCGATAGGATTTCATTGGGATAAAGTTAGTTCTTTTTGAGAATTGTGATCTACTGTTAACAACAAATACTTCGTTCAAGATCAGTAGCAAAAGGTCAGAAGTAATTCGTAATTAGTGAGTGGTGAGTGTTTTGCTGTAGTTTCAGTTCGTCTACATCATACACTCTTCAAACCCCTTAAACCATTTAAACAATTTTGAACGATATTCTCGCTTGAGAAAAGGTCTTTTCGAAGGAGGTTTTTGACTTTTAACTTTTGACTTTTAACTTTTAACTATTGACCTATCAACTTTGACCTCCCTGAACCCAATTCCGTAACTGCCATCCCTTTCACCTCGAAACACCGCACCTCTTCCCCTATTCTCCTGAAAATATCCTGAACACGATCTAAATGTGTATCCGTAATAAATATCTGTCCGAAATTATGTTTACTCACTAATTCCATTAAACGCGCAATTCTATTGTCGTCAAGTTTTTCATAGATATCATCAAGCAATAAAATCGGCTTCATTTTTTTTAATCTTGCCATGAATTCAAATTGCGCTAATTTCATTGCAATCAAAAATGACTTTTGTTGTCCCTGAGATGCAATTTTTTTTACCGGGAAACCATTGATTAAAAAAATTAAATCATCACGATGAGTGCCTGAGGTCGTGTATTGAAGAATCTTATCTTTCTCTAAAGAGGTTCTCAATAAGTCTTCAAAAGACTGCTCATTTAGATTGGACTCATAAATAATATCAATACTTTCTTTACCACCTGAAATAAAATCATAATACTGAGAAAAAATCGGAATCAATTCCGTTATAAATTTTTTTCGAACCTGATGAATTCTGTTTCCAAGTGGCACCAATTGCTCATCCCAAATCGATAATGAATCCGCATCAAATTTACGTGATTGGTAAGCCTGTTTCAAATATGCATTTCTCTGAGAGATCACCCTTCCATAATTGATTAAATCATCTAAATAGATTCTATCAAATTGAGAAATAATACTGTCCAGAAATCTGCGTCGTTCTTCACTACCATCGGTTATCAAACTTACGTCAGTGGGAGAAATCATGACAGTAGGAATAAAACCAATGTGATCAGCTAATCGATCATACTCTTTTTGATTGCGCTTTAAAACTTTCTTTTGTCCTTTCTTGAATCCGCAAGAAATCAATTCATCCACTTCATTGACCTTAAAAACGCCTTGCAAAACAAAAAGTTCTTCCCCTTTTTTTACATTATTTAAATCTGAGGAA
>CAYHCU010000330.1:0-1493 GCA_964355035.1 uncultured Flavobacteriales bacterium
TATGGTTTTGCTTTCAATCAAATTCACTTGATGAATGGAGAATATTTACACCAAAATGGTTTTAGTGGGGAAGGAATGCTCATAGCAATTTTAGATGCCGGATTCTATAATGTGGATTTATTACCGGCTTTCGATAGTTTAAGAAACAGAAGTGGCATAATTGGAACATGGGATTTCGTTGAGAACAACTCATTGGTTTATGAAGACGATACGCATGGAATGGAAGTGCTCTCTACTATCGCCGGAAATGTCCCGGGCGAATTAGTAGGTACTGCACCTCATGCAAACTTTTGGCTATTACGTACGGAAGATGTATTTACGGAAAATGTAATTGAAGAATATAATTGGAATGCCGGTGCCGAATTTGCTGATAGTGCCGGAGCTGATGTTATCACTTCTTCGCTTGGATATACTGACTTTGATGATACGTTAGCTTCGCATACTTATGCCGACATGAATGGACATACTTGCCCATCTTCGATTGCTGCTGATATAGCTGTTTCAAAAGGTATACTTGTACTGACAAGTGCTGGTAATTCCGGTAATAACTCATGGCACTTTTTAAGCGCACCATCAGATGGAGATAGCGTTCTTGCTGTTGGTGCTGTGGATGCTGATGGGGACTATGTTTCTTTCAGTTCGTATGGCCCATCGAGCGATGGGGACGTGAAACCTAATGTTGCTGCTAAGGGTGCCGGTTCCACAATTGCTGATCCATCTGGTACTATTGGCTCCGGGAGCGGAACTTCTTTTTCTTGTCCTATCCTTGCCGGTGCTGCTGCTTGCCTCTTACAAGCTCATCCAAATCGCTTGGTAATGGAAGTAAAGAATGCTATCGAAAAAAGTGCAAATTATTACCTAACGCCAACTGACACTTTAGGCTATGGAATCCCGAATTTTGCCAGCGCTCATTTTATTCTGAATAATATTGAGAATCCTGATGGATTTAACCCATTTTTGGTTTATCCAAATCCTATTTTTGAACAATTAAACATTCAGTTGTTTTCAAAGACGAATACGAAAATTGATGCAGTCCTCTTTGATTTCTTAGGTATAGCAGTTTCTAATGTCAGTACTGATATTTTCGGCGGAACGTATCAGACCGTTCAGTTAAATGTACCGTCTGGTTTAGCCTGCGGAATGTATTTTGTTCGCGTTGAGTTAGGAGATAAGGTGTTTATAGAAAAAGTTGTGAAGAGGTAGTTTGTTCGTGGTTCGTGGTTCGTTATTCGAACCACGAACCACGATTTTCTAAAGCAGGCGGCAAAATTCTGAAAGAATCTTGTAGGTTTTTATCTTTCTCCCCTCCCTAAAAAGCGAAACAACGGTCATTCTGGAAGAACCTTGTAGGTTTCTAAGTACGACAGTTAAACGAATCTGATTTTTCCTTATGTCAACTTAGAATTTGAATCTTGAAATAAATATAAAACTGAGAAAAGATTGTTGCAATTGATTTGTTTGTAGTCATTCTACACATACACATACACATACAC
>CAYHCU010000330.1:1593-3497 GCA_964355035.1 uncultured Flavobacteriales bacterium
TACACATACACATACACATACACTCTACACTCACCATTCTCCATTTTCCACTCTCCAATCACCACTCTCCACTCACCATTCTCCACTCATCATTTTCCATTCTTCATTTTCCATTCTTCATTCTTCATTTTCCATTCTCCATTCTCCATTCTCCATTTTCCATTCTTCATTCTTCATCCTTCATTTTCCACTCTCCAACTAGTGTATCCCTTTCTCCGCCAAATACCTTTCCGCATCGATAGCAGCCATGCAACCTGAACCTGCTGCTGTTACAGCTTGTCGGTATGTTTTATCTGAAATATCTCCTGCGGCAAATACTCCTTCGACATTTGTTTTTGTTGAACCTGGTGTGGTCAAGATATAACCAACATCATCTGTCTTTATATACTTGGAAAAAATATCCGAATTCGGTTTGTGACCGATAGCAACAAAGAACCCGGTTACATTTAGCGTTCGTGTTTCTCCTGTTTTGTTATTGTGGACGAGAACTCCTTCTACTGTTTTTGTGCCTAAAATTTCTTTTGTGTCTGTATTCCAAAGTACTTCAATATTTGGTGTATTTAATACGCGATGTTGCATTGCTTTACTTGCACGCATTTCATCACGACGAACGATCATGTAAACTTTTTTGCAAAGTTTTGCAAGATAAGTCGCTTCTTCCGCTGCAGTATCACCTGCTCCGGTAATTGCAACTTCTTGCTGACGGAAAAAATAACCATCACACACAGCGCATGCTGAAACACCAAAGCCATTCAAACGCTGCTCCGACTCTAGACCAAGCCACTTTGCAGATGCTCCTGTTGCAATGATAACTGTATCAGCCGTAATCGTTTTTGTTTCATCAACTACAACTTTGTGCACTGGTCCGGAAAAATCTACAGATGTCGCATAACCATATCTTATGTCTGTTCCGAATCTCTCTGCTTGCGCTTTAAAATCTTCCATCATCTCCGGACCTTGGGTTCCTTTCGGATAGCCCGGATAGTTTTCAACCTCTGTAGTGATCGTTAACTGTCCTCCCGGCTGCAATCCTTGATACATTACCGGTTTTAAATCTGCCCGTGCTGCATAAATTGCTGCTGTATATCCTGCTGGTCCAGAGCCAATTATCAGGCATTTAACGTGTTCGGTTTCGTTGCTCATTGTGTTTTGAAATAGAGTGCAAATATGCAAATTTTTCTTGCAGAAAGTTGGTTCGTGTTTTATCTTTTTCTATGATTATTCGGGATTTGAAATTGAAAAAATTAAATTTATTGTTGTCGTCTTTATTGCCGTCACCTTTATTGCTGTCGCCTTTATTGCCGTCGCCTTTATTGCCGTCGCCTTTAGGCGACGGTAATAAATACACACACTATCCGGCTTTAGCCAAAAGTATTATCTAGTGTCACCTTCAAAAGTTGGGGAGAATTTAATTTAATGGTGATGCAGGATTATAAAACTGTGCTCAGCGAGTCTAAAGATAAAATAGCGATGGTCAACCTGTAAAGGACCTTTTAGGTTTCGAAGCACAACAACAAATGAATTGTAATTCTCCTTCCCAAAGCAAAAAAAAACCTGCTCCATAGAAGCAGGCTCTTTTTTAATAAAACAAATGTGTTTCATAAATTAAATTATATATTATTTATTCACCACCAATTTATAATTAGCAACATGGTTGTCTTTTACCAATTGAATGTGATAAATGCCGGACGATAAATCAATGATTGAAAGTTTGTTGGATGTTGAAGTAAACAGTTCTGATTTTACTATTCTTGATGAGGCATCAAAAATAATTGCAGAAAGGGGTGCATCAGTATCAATCATTACATATTCATTCGCCGGATTTGGATAAACAGAAACTCCTTTGAATGAAATATCGTTGATTCCGTTAGCTAAATCAACAAGAACAGGAGTTCTTTCGCTTA
>CAYHCU010000331.1:0-3495 GCA_964355035.1 uncultured Flavobacteriales bacterium
TTCGAAAAGCAATTTCTTTTCGCTCCTGGATTTCCCGGTACGGAAGAACAGCATGTAGGTTATCAAGCATCTTGTAACACATTTTCTGCTCCGATCGAAGTCTGTCAATAGTAGTAACCTCCGTAGGCATTGGCTGCTCTGGGTTTGAAGTTACCGGCATTGCCTGAGGTTTTACCAAAGCAGTAATTTTCTCAGAGGCTGATAAATGCTTGGCGATCTTACTCAGTTCATACGAAAGAGTCAACCGGTTTTTCACGGTTGCTCCCCCAATGCGCAGCATCCTGCCGATTTTAGTATTGTGTGTGTAGCGTTCAAAGAGGGCAAGACCGGCTAAGTAGTCCTGGTCAGCTTTCATCCAAAAAAGAATTTCATTGTTCATGCTGCGAAGATATCGCTGCAATTGCAGTGATTAAAGGACAATAAATTTGATTTTTTGTGGGCTGTTGTGGAAAAGCAAAGTACATGAAAAAGTATATAGAAAAAAACTATTAATAAACCGCAAAAAGCCATTTATAAAGAGAAATCGAGTATACGTGTATGTGTCGCACACATGTTCGGCTTTGTAAAAAACAGCATGCATGGCTTTATTGTACGTGCCATTGGCATTGATAGAAAAATGCAAAATCGGATGATGAACCTCATTTACAATGTTGGCTGCTGCACTCAATTAAAAATAGTGGTTGCCATAGTATGGGTATGTCCAAACGTGAAAGACGAAGTTATTCACAGCATTGATATTCAATCATATAATAAATAAGCTGCGAAATAACTAGGTTTTAGAAAATTATACTATATATTTGTGTTAAAGGTGGCATCAAAAAAATAGCATTTACAGTTGTCATATATTGTTTCCTCATTTCTATGTATCTGATTTTTATTTTTTTTATTCACATTTAGTACTCATCATTAAATTACTAGACATGAACCTTAAATTTCCCGACAGAACAAACCGTAATAGAGGTGCATTTAACACGGTTTTATTCAAAATCATCCTTATGATATTAATTGTAGTATTCACCGGAACTTTGTATGCGCAGAATCTAACAACAAAAAGAGAGTACTTCCCTTTTCCGAACAACCATAAAATCAGGCTTGAGTACCAAATATTACCTAATGGAACCTATCACGGCTATTATAAGCAATTTAATTTAGATGGCATATGCTTGTCCCACAAAACATATAATAATGGTCATGTTTTGAAAATAATTGAATATTTTCTTGATGGGAAAACTACTTTCGTTGAGATCAACCAGGATCAATCAATGGAAACGCACGGGATTCAGAAAATGAATCTTTTCAAAAATGGTGTTGTATACTTAAAACACACATCTAACTGGTCCCATGGAAGGTTAATCTCCGCCAAAACTTACCACGAACCTAATGTTATTTCAGTATCCATTGAGAATAATCATATCATCAGGAATAAATTTTCTACTACAGATAAAAAGAGCATCGAATCTGACAATTTTATTCTCAATGCTGACAATTCGATAACTGGATTTATTAGCGAAGAAACATGTAAGCTTGATTTTAAAAACGGATTGCTGATGAAAGCTGTACTCAACACGGATCCATCGCGCGTATTGTTTTTAAGAGAATCTCCTGATACGCTTACCCGCATATATAAAATCAATGAAAAAGATTCGACACAGGAATACGGATATTTGTATGATACAATTAAAACCAAAATTTATTTTTCAAGTATTTACTTGGGTTATGGTGCATATCGTGAATTTTCAGGATCAATAAAAATGTTGCCGATTGGTATCAGGTATGATGACGATGAACTGGTTTTTACTACTTTATTTGATAATTACAACACGCGTGCCTCGGAAAAATCAGATAAAAGTATCATTTACAAATACATGAATTTTAATGGTCCTGATAATAAAAAATTGACTGATGACACAGGCCGGAAATGGAAGCTATTTGAAAATGTGCACAATTCATATGAGAAATTATATTCCCGGAATGGGGCAATTATCTCATATAAGAAATACTCCTCCAATGGAGACTGGCTTACTTATGACAAGGATGGCAAAATTATTAACAGCAGTTTGATGGAAAAGGGCAAACAATCTGCAGATAAAAAGAATCTTGAATTATTTGACAAAGCAAATGCGATCGCCAATACCGCTTATAATTCCTTTTCAAATGGTGCATATGATGAATGTATTACAGAATGTGGCGAAGCATTAAAAATTAATCCAAATTTGGCTTACATGCATTGGAAATGCGGGCTAGCATATTTAATTCAAAATAAAGAAGAATTAGCTTCAAAATTTTTTTCCCAGGCGATAAGTGTCCTAAGTGAATCCAATCCGAGGACTATTGGAGGAGTTACCGGGCTTATATCCCGCAACGGATTTTTTCAAGACGCTGTATCATCTTTACAACATATTACTGAATATCGTAATAGCAATGTCAATCAACCAACCATCAATAAATGGGTGGAGTGGATTAAGGTTCAGGAGCAAGGCAATGGTCAGGGACAGGGACAGGGAATGTCTGAGGATGAGCAAATTAAGCGTATAAATGCTCTGTCATATGCCAAATCTAAAGATTATGGGAAATCAAGGGAAATTTATTTTAAATTACTTGAACTTGGGAAGGCTGTTCCTGACGATTATTATAATTTGGGAAAGGTATGTTATAGCATGAAGGATTATAAAACGGCAGATAGTATTCTTTCTATCTATAACCAACAGCAACCAACATTAATAAATGGGTTTGTATGGCGTGCCAGATCATTAGCCATGTTAGACCCCGATTCAAAATCAGGTAAAGCTGTATCGACCTATGAAATCATTTTGGAAAAAACCAATAGTGATCCCGTTAAATATAAGAAAGAGCAAATTGAAGCCCTTTATTACCTTACCTATTACAATTATATTGTTTTTAAAGAAACAAAAAATCAGGGAAATAGATTAAAAGCAATAGAATATAGCGAAAGATTGCAAACAATCGAACCCACAGATGAAAATGCAATTAAAGCAAAGGAGATAATGGGCATATTAAAAACCGACATTCAAAAATAATGTGGATCGTGCTAATTTACAATAACTAAACCCAATAAGAGAATGAGTTAATAAACAACCACTTACAAACACAAAGTAAGTGGTTGTTTATTCTGCCCCAAACTTTAAAGATTACAATAATATCAATACTTTATAAGAGTTATTGTAAAAAAACCTGCCAGATCGCTCCGACAGGCTCTCAACTAACCCACTTGTGAAAACAATTACAACGCTCTGGTTATTAAATTACCGGCGGATTGGGATCCATTACCAACAAACCTTCGTAAAAGGCCATCGGCGAACCTTGTTTGCACAGGAACCCGAACTTGTGGCCTTTATCCTTGTCGATTTCCTCGCCCCAGGTCGTTTCTATGGTCTCAAGGTGTACAAGGTTGCAGGGTTCACCGATCAGGTACCTTTTGCTTGAGGCGCAGTTCTGAATGATCACGATCCCTTTGAAGTCGATGCCGAAGTTCTG
>CAYHCU010000332.1:0-3479 GCA_964355035.1 uncultured Flavobacteriales bacterium
CTCCTGTAAGGATCTCGTCGTTCTCTTGGTACGGCAGTAAAATTAATCCGATTCTTCCTTTAGATACAAATTAGTACCTGCTTATTTACTGATGGTAATATTCCCGGAAATAACAGAATTGCTCTGATGCCCTGCTCGATCAACAACAAAGATGGTGTAAGAAGCTGTCTGTTGATTACTTCCATCGGTAATACCTTGTCCTCCAAGTTCGATGTTTAAATTCCCTTCAATTGGAATTGTTGAACCATCAGGAGATAATTGCTTGATTCGATATTCGTACGTAATTCCAATTCGATTATCCCGAACGAAACAGTTTTTGGCTCCGGCTATATTTTCACCAAGATCACCATCGCCATCAGTGTACTTGATAGTAACAGTTACAGAGTCGGTGTATTCATTTGCCGTAGATGGAGATATTCCTAAGAATTCAATCGTTGGAGTAGGATTGAATTCAATTTTCTCTTTTTTACAAGCAGATGCAAAAAAGAAAATTAAAAAAAACAAGAGTAGTCTATTGTACATAGAAGGAATACATTGTTTTGTAATAATCGATTGATTCATTGCGTGGGAATTCAGCATCATTTCCATGATCTCCATCATTTACATAGAATCGAAAATAGACCGTTGTTCCTGCAGGCCATGATGAAGTTGGAACATAGATCAGCCATGCTTGGTATGCAGAAATATATAAACTTGCATTCACTGAAACTGCATTGGAGAAATCATTTTTATTAACCGATAATTTTATTTTTTTTGAAGTGTAGAGCGATGGATCAGTTGCATCAATTCCGTCTGCTGAATCTGTGGAAGCAAAAACAAAAGTGATGCTCTGACCTTCATTGATTATGAAAGGATTTAACCATATATCGGAAATACGATTAGTATCTAATCTTGTGTTGATAGAATCCATGGCAATATAACCTATAATATTCGGTTGTAAATTTGGTTTGACAGGCAGTACTCCATTTTGATCAGGGCAGCCGGCATTAATCCAGTTTCGAACATGGTCAATATCGGATTGCAATAAGCGAACACTGTTAGATGGCATGTATTCAGTAGTATTTGTAGTGAGTCGTTCGATGATCCATGAATAGCCGGTATTGAATGGGATAGCTCTTTGGGTAAATAATTTAACAGAGTCGAGTGTTACCTTATTTACGCTTTGATAAACTAGGGTTGAAAAAGAAGATTCTATCGTTCTGAAATCCGGTTCAAAGGTGCCATCATGACAACCGGGATTCGCGCAACGCGGATGAAAGATATTTTTGTACAACCCTTGAATAGAATTTGGGTCAGGATTTGGTTCCGTATGTGAATTGGTAGAATAGTCGACTGCGCTATATGGGTTTGTCGGCACTTCATCTTTTTTGCAAGAAAGCGTAGACGTTGCTAAAAACCATGCAATGCCAATGAAGAACAGATTATTTATTTTTTTTGTCATATAAATGCTCCTTGAATTTCACAATTTGCCCAGTTGCGTATATAGCCGGAAGGAATTGCCTCATCAAAACCCAGGAGATTCGCAATAGCCGGAACTATTTCTGTGCTTTGACCCATGAGCCCTGAATAAATTTGGTTTTGTTTGACCACATGAGAAGGTCCAAGAACAAGGCAGAAGATTTCTCGTGCCATTGCTAAATTCGGGTCACCTGAAAAATTTGGATCTGTCGGTGCAGTGTGATCTAATGCAGAACGTCCATAGGCATCAACAGAGGTGTTTGCGAAGAAATTTCTTCCATGTTCAGGAGCGATAATCAAAACAGTATCGTCGGCCATTCCCGGAGTAGATTGAATTGTATTCCAAAGTTGCGCTACAGCAAAATCAGCTTTGCGCAAGTTGTTTGCATATTGTGTGTATTGAAAATGACAGACATCTACATCCTGCATATTCACTACCAGTAATTCAGGTTTAAAAGTTTTAATAATCTCCGTTGCAAAAAGTACATTATACATGTCATTATTCATTACACTTGCTGCATTCCATGAATTTTGAAATTGTGTTGTCTGTGCTTTGGTATATAAATCTGTGATGAATTGTTGTAGTAACACTGCATCACCCGGACTATTGATAACACCTGCAGAGCCATCAGAATAGGAATGATTAAAGACACCATTCACAAAATTATGAATGTTTGAAACGGCAGCTTCTTCAGCACTCGAAAAATTACGTGGATTTCCAAGTACGTCAAAACCTTGTGGACTGATCAATGAAGTGGGAGAAATAAAGTTTGCGCCAAAGGCTGCGCCATAATCACCGGAAGTAGAGTAATTCAAGGCCGGATAAGGTCCGAGTGTATTTGCAACCCACCATGAATTCAAAGCGCTTTGCTGAGGACTGTTATGTTTTCTGTAGTATTCAAATATTGTCGGATTACGGGGATGTTCACGAATGTTTAAGTCGACATCTACATAATTTCCTGTTAGTGCTACGGTATGCCCATTATAATGCCCGGTAGGTCCATTTTTGTATCTGAATTCCTGAAAGAGTGTACCGTAAGCTTGTAAAGGTTGAGGAAATGGAGAAGGAGGTAACGCTTGCATAGCACCCGCAATATCCGGTGAAATTGATCCACCACCACTCAAAAGGTTTGGCATTAAATTCCCGTCATTCATATGTACAGATTCCAGGTTTCTTACTCCACCTGCATACAAACAAAAAACTACATGGTTCACTTTTCTGGCACCCGTTGCAGCAAACAATCGACCACTTGGTAGAATGTACGGTGCGACAAATACCCCTGCCGAAGCTAAAGCTGTTTTTTTAAGGAAGTCGCGACGTTTCATTGGTGGTGAGTTGTTGGTGGTGAGTAGTGAATAATTGACAGTGGATAATTGATAATGGATAATTGACAGTGGAACTACAAGTAATTGGCAATCCATTATCCATTATCAATTGTCAATTATCAATAGAAGCGATATTCATCCGAAGTCATCATAGCAAAGTAAATAGTTGTAGGAGTACAATTGCTATCGATTCGAATCAGGTCTCGCCATTTGTATTTTTCAAATTCATTTGGTTCGCGGTTGTAGAATTTTTTATACGCATTTGTTATGAATAGGATGGTGTCTCCATTTAATGCCGGAGTTGAAGGTAAATGAATGGTCGTGTCGTTAAGTAAATTTGCAATGATTCTTTGTTCGATTAATTTCAAATCACCGAAAGAAGCGTAGGCCACGCTTAGGTTCACTAATTTGGATTGAGGAATTGTTGTACCGTATAGGTCAGCATAGGCAATTGAGATAAATTCAGTCGTTGACTTTTGATTTGTTTTCGTACCACTATTTTGGGAAACGTCAACAGGATCAATGCCGTATTGATATTTTTTTTCTTCTGTACAAGAACAGTAAGCAAGAATTGTGAAGAAGAATAGTATTCGTTTCATTGAATGCCGATGAATTCGTTGGATGATAAAATTAACTTTTGGACAGCAGTGTAATTGTTTGTAGAATAATAGAGTTGAGTTCCTGACGCCATTTCA
>CAYHCU010000333.1:0-3478 GCA_964355035.1 uncultured Flavobacteriales bacterium
TTGATTTATGCTTTAACTAAAGCAGACAGAAGTACAAAGAAGCACATTGTAAACATCATTAAGAATCACAATACAGAAGATAAAAAAGTAAAAGAGGTAATTGCTTTTGTCAAAAATTCAGGTGGAATGGAATATGCTACTGAAAAAATGAAAGAATATCAATCAAAAGCTTTCGTTGTATTAGATACCTTCCCTGATTCTGTTTACAAGAATTCTCTGCGCGATTTAGTAAAATATACCACTGAAAGAAATCATTGATCATGAATTTGAATAAACTATTTTTTTCATTCGCTTCCATTTTCATACTTGTTTCTGCTTTTATGTATGTGGCTCCTTCATTAATTTCGAACGATTTTATATATCCAGTTAGAATAGATTCTGCTTACGTACATTTCCATTCACATCAAAATAGTGATATAGACACTAATCTGCTTTCACCCGGCGATGAAGGCTTGGCTTTTCAAATCATTACTGTCAAAACAAATAACGGCGAAGAACTAAAGGGCTGGTATATTCCAACAACGGATACACCTGCAAATACAGTATTAATCATTCACGATTTGAATCAGAGTAAATTGATGATGCTTGATCAGATCAAGCAAATTCATGACAGAGGCATGCATGTTTGCGTTTTCGACCTACGGGCGCATGGTGAAAGTGGCGGCGAAATTTTCACTCCGGGCATGCCGGCAGTCGGTGATATGAAAATAATAACCGACACCTTGTTAAAATTTCGCGAAACCAAACATATTGTGCTTTTTGGAATGGGTATTGGCTCTGCCATAGCCATGCAAGCAGCCGTTTTCGACGGGCGCTACGATGCAATTATTTTACAAAGCCCTTTCAATAACCTGGAAACATATTTAAGTCGATATGCCTACCGAAAATGGGGAAATATGAAGTATTTATGGTATCCAATTTTTCGTAAAAAAGTAGAAAAATTGCTTGAATATCCTGTCAGTGAGCTAGATCTCACAAAAATAGCGAGTTTCAACAAAGTACCGATTTTTCTTATTACTGCCAGTGATGACGACGAAGTTTTCACTTCTGAAACACTTCAGATTTATTTAGCATCGGCTGCCGAGAAAAAAGACTTATTTTTGGTCAGGAATGCCGGACATAATAACATTGCTGCTGTAGGCGGTGAAAAGTATTACAATCGCATTTCCAATTTCATCAATTCCGTTTTGCCGAAGGAGCAAAAGAAATCACGCTACAAAAAATTAGCTTTCAATGATTACGAAAGATACAATTGACAGAATTTTCGAGGTCGTCCGAATAGAGGATGTTGTCGGAGAATTTGTGCAATTAAAAAAGCGTGGAGTAAATTCACTAGGACTTTGTCCATTTCACAATGAGAAAACACCGTCTTTCAATGTAAATCCGGTTCGAAATATTTACAAATGTTTTGGTTGCGGAAAAGGCGGCAATGCAGTTAACTTCATAATGGAGTTAGAGCACTACACTTATCCGGAAGCGTTAAGATTTTTAGCAAAAAAATACGGAATTGAAATTGAAGAAAGTGCACCTGATCCGAAAGAAATCGAATTACGTGATGAAAGAGAAAGTTTATACATTCTTAATTCCTTTGCTTCAAAGTCGTTCGCAGAAAATCTTTTCGACCATGAAGAAGGAAAAGCAATTGGCCTCTCCTACTTCCATGAAAGAGGTTTTACCGACGAAACTATTCGCAAATTTGAATTAGGTTATAGTTTGGCAGGTTGGTCTGCCTTCTCTGATCATGCAATTAAAAATGGTTATAAATCTGAGTTCATCATTAAAACCGGACTAGGTTTTCCTCGTCAGAAAGATAATGAAGGTCCTAATGCAAATGAAAACCTGATCGACCGATTCCGTGGAAGAGTAATGTTTCCGATTCACAATCTGAGTGGAAGAATCATTGCTTTTGGTGGAAGGATATTAAAGAAAGATGATAAGGCTGCTAAGTACGTCAACTCACCGGAGTCTGATATTTATTTCAAGAGCAAATCGCTGTATGGAATTTTCTTTGCTAAAAAAGCGATTGTACAAAAAGACAATTGTTATTTAGTAGAAGGTTATACAGACGTGATTTCGCTTCACCAAAGTGGAATTGAAAATGTTGTAGCATCTTCGGGAACATCGCTAACGATTGAACAAATTCGTTTGATCGGTCGATACACGAAAAACATAACAGTACTTTATGATGGTGATCCCGCAGGAATAAAAGCATCAATCCGCGGAATTGATTTGATTCTCGAAGAAGGATTAAATGTCAGAGTAGCACTTTTCCCTGACGGCGATGATCCGGATTCGTATAGCAGAAAACATGGTGGTGCTGCTACTGCAACATTCATTCAGGAGAATGCAAAAGATTTTATTGTTTTCAAAACGAACTTACTTTTAAAAGAAGTAGCAAACGATCCCATCCGAAAGGCCGGATTGATCCGTGACATCGTTGAAACGATTTCGAAAATTCCGGATCCCATTACCCGCTCCGTTTATCTGAAGCAAAGTAGCTCTATGATGGATATCGAAGAGCAAGTGCTGATCGCGGAAATGAATAAGAGCCGCAAGCAGCAGTTGAAGAAGGAGGTTTCACCTGACGATGTAGATGAGTTGATGCCGGATATTCTTTTAAAGAATGCTCAAAAAGATGAGATTCTTACATCAGAGTTGCAGGAAAGAAACATCATCCGTTTATTATTGAATTTTGGAAATCATGATATGCATTTTGATACTGAAGTTGATGATGCCAACTCGCCTGATGGTAAAAAAATTCAGATCGTCGCAGTAAAAGTTTTCCGTTATATCGTTGACGAAATCACCACTGACGAGATTGTCTTTGAAAACAAAGTGTTCAACGGTTTCTTGCAGAAATATTCTGAATTAGTAATTGAACAAGAAATTATAGATCCTCAATTTTTTCTCAACTCTGAAAATCCTGATTTCAGCAGCTTGGCTGTTGAGTTATTGAGTCCGCGTTATTTTTTAAGTGAGAACTGGTCAGCAATGCATAAAATTATTGTTCCCGAAGAAGAGGGATTGCTGATGGATGCAGTAGAGAAGGCAGTGATCCATTTAAAGAATCGCAAAATTCTGAAAATGCTGGAAGAAAATCAAAAGCTCATCAAAGAAGCGCACGAAAAGAATGAAGACATTCAAGCTTTAATGGAAAAACATATGAAGCTTGAGAGTATAAAAATGGAATTGAGTAAAGCGTTGGGGATTGATATTTTGAGGTGAGCTGTTTTTGTTTCTCCCGCAGAAAGGCGCAGAAAAACGCAGAATTTCTATTGAAAAAAAATCACTTCTTAAAAAGAAAAACAAACACTCTTTCTGCGAAAATCCGCGCAATCTGCGGGACAAAAAAACTACTAATTTTTCCCGCAGATTAGTTCGGAATAAAGTAGATTGTAGTTCAGCATTAAAAATTTGGAGAGAGATTTATTTTTCAAAAGTGTTCAAGGATTTGTTTGCTCCTATTAAAAGTGAATCG
>CAYHCU010000334.1:0-3475 GCA_964355035.1 uncultured Flavobacteriales bacterium
GGTATTCACACGTTTCTTCGTAAATAAGCTATTCCATGTCATTGAAAATCGACGGGCATTCAGGCTAATAATACTTTTAATAAAATGTCGACAATAAACAATAAAGATGCCATATGCGATAATTTTGTAGTTTGTTTTTACCCATCGCAATTGGGATGTAAGGTGCCAACTATAGCGTTTAATCTCAATTTGATTGCTACTAGTGCCAGCTTCATGCTCAACGATGGCATCGCTTGCTACAGCCATTTTGAATCCAAATCTCCGCAGGCGCATGCATAAATCTGCATCTTCCCAGTACATGAAGTAACCTGGATCAAAGATTCCGACCACTTTCAATGCTGTGACATTGAGCAACATTGAGGCTCCAGTTATCCATGAATAACTGTTAGCGTTTAGTTCAACTTCTGACAAGGTATTGCGACAAGTGAAACTAATAGGGTTCATAACTGTGCCTGCGTGTTTGGCAACATTATCAGTAGGGTCGTGGATACATGCACCTACCACGCCAATCATCGAGTCATGTCTTATTCTGAAAATCATTTTCTGTATTAGATGTTTTTCAGGCAATGCATCATTGTTTATTAGCAAAATGTAATCGCTACCCAAAGATATTGCTTGGGTTATCCCAATATTGCATCCTGACCCAAATCCAACATTTTCCTGATTTCTGAATACATGAGCTTCAGGAAGTGCGGTTTTTAATATTTTTTCGGAATTATCCGTGCTCCCATTATCAACAATAATCACATAGTTGATTGGGAAAGACTGTCGTTCTAATGCACGTACTGCCTCAATGGTTCGGTCAGCTTGCTGCCAATTCACCAATACGGCGGAAATCACCAATTCTTCATCACGACTAATGTCAGATCTCGGTATCAAGATAAACGTCTTTCTAGTAAACGCAAAGCACTGGATAAACTAAACGTTCGCCTTGGGGCAACTTGTGTGATATTACGGAACAACTCAAGGCCAGCGTCAGGGCCAAGATGAAGCATTAGAAACATAGGAAGCAGTTAATTTCAACATCTCATCCACTTCCTAGATGTCGGATCATACCTCTTTATTATTCTTGCAGGTATCCCGGCGACTATCGTAAACGCCGGCACATCATCCGACACGACGCTATTCGCGCTAACTATCGAACCGCTGCCGATTTCAACACCTGGTAAAACTGTCACCCCATCGCATAGCCATACGTTATCGCAAATATTAATCGCCTTCTCCTTGTTTCCAAGACGCCTAAATACTGGTGGCAAATCGGGCGAACTCTGCAAATCACCGCTGTATGAGCCATGTGAATGATCTATGATAATCACCTTACTACCAATCAGGACATTGTTACCGATAGTAATTTTCCCCACCGCTCCTATGTGAACGTAATTGCTTGCCGAGAAATTGTCTCCGATTCTAATCTCCGGAAAATACCTTATCCCCTGATGTGTAGAGACGCACTCAATCCAGAAACCTCTTCCGGCATAGAAATCCCTACCTAGATGAATATTATATCCACCTCTGATTGTGCTTCCAGGTGATACATAAAAACGTGCTCCACAACTCCCCAGATACTTCCTAACTATATTTGAGTTAACCTTAGAGAAAATGTAGCTGAAAACTTCAAACGGCGGGACCGATTTGAAAGAAACGATTTTTCGCAAAACCTTTAATAATAAACCTCTCATAGCTCTGACCTTGCTACACACTTGACTCCGTCAACGCGAGGACTCCCGTAAAACATGGCGTAAAACAAACAAATTCGGGCCGATCGCAGTGAATTGCGCACTATTTATGTGCATTCGATGGGAAAGTTCCGCAGTTTCCTTGTCTGCGTCCGCCGTAACGCCGCATAGATGCGTCAAGGTTAAGCGGGGGGGGGTAACGTGTTGTTTTCACTGAAAATGTCATGGGATGGATCCTGAATGGAGTCAAGTGTGTAATGGGGTCAGCTCATAGCTAAATCATCAACTGCCCGGTTTGTGTGTGACTTTCCTTTTGATCGTGACGTACAACACACCACAAACTAATAAGTAAATCATTAAGAAGAAGGTAACTTCAGCTATGAAACGTTCATAACTAGTTAGTTGATAGATGTTTACTACTACCTCCATAATATATCTCGAGCCATACATACCAATCAAAGTTGAGGCAAGAACTAACGCACTACTCCTTAGAAAATATGAAAATCTATTTCCATTTGATAATTTATACAACATTAGAAAGCCAAAGGGCAAGAAATATAGCAAATCAATTGCAATTTTCGCGAAAGGAATACCTCTATAGTCATACATTTGAACCAACTGTGCGGTGGCGATAATGACGATCAAATTTCCGACACTGCCAATTAGCGAAGGCCAAAAGAGTTTCTGAAAAGACTCAACCGCTCGGCCATTCAGCATAAATATGCAACTAAATGGCACCGATATTGCATAGATTCTAATGCATGTCACTGTAACGTCAACATTGTCTTTGCTGAAAGCATTGCTTGCGAATAAAGCACTTACTATTTCCTTGGCGTACAAGCTCAGCATGAACGAAGCCGGTATTGTCGAGACCAGAATGATCAATAATACATCACGATACAAAGAATTAAATGAATCGTCTTTGCTTTCTGCTCTATATTGGGAGAATTTAACTCTAGTAATTTCCAATATAGGGGTTACAAATATCGATGCAGGTATTGATATAATCCTCTGCGCGTAAGAAAGTGAACTCAAAATCCCTGTTCCAAGGCCAGTGGCTGAATAATCAAAATAGAATGTAGACACACTGGTCACTAAACCTGCAGACCAGTAAGGCGAAGAAACCGCCAGAAATCTGGTTTCATTTCTATTAATTGAAAAATTAAATGGTATTTTTAATCCTTCAAATTTATATACAACAGTCAACATTGTGAATAGAACAATACATTTTGCCGACAACAAAGCTATAGCTAAACTTTCTTCATGTATTTTGTCCGAGAATAAGTAAATCGCAATAATTATAGCTAGGGGTTGAGCAAGCGCCATCATGGCTACGGAGATAAATCTTCCTAGCGCTAACGCTACTGTTCTATAATATTCGGCCAAGACCGAGAAAAATAATATCGGTCCAAAATATATAAGAACATATCGCAGTTCAACTATTTGGTTTATTGAGTATTTTGAGAAGAAAATATAGAAATTCTCGTAGAAAAGTAGAGAAATAATTGAAATAGGTGCTATAACCAATAGAGAAAGCGTTAAAATAAAACTCGAAAAATTGCGAACTCCTTCAATACCTGTATCTGTTTTTATTTTAATAAAGGAAGGAAGAAAGGTAACCGTATAAACAATCGTCGCAATCGTTGATATGAGAATATTCAATGACGCCAGCAAAAAATAGCCATCACTTCCATGACTTCCTCCGAATGTCTTAGCAATGAGAACTAGTGCGTAATAAGTCAACAGAGCAACGACCACAGAGATTAGTATGTTTACGACGCCTCTAAATGCAAAATTCT
>CAYHCU010000335.1:0-3458 GCA_964355035.1 uncultured Flavobacteriales bacterium
CCTTGTAAAATAGCTCTTGGTATTGGTTTGCCAAATTGGTCTACTACTTTTCCTGTTAGTGTACCGTAAGAATTATTCCCCCAAGTATCGGTGTAAGTAGCGTTATTCACAGGATGATCAAAAGGGTTATAGTAACGTTCGTTCATGTCTACAATAGAAGATGTAGGGCCATAATCAGGAATGGCTGGCATAATTGGAGGGTTATTTTTGTAGTCAATAAATTTGTCGGCTGCTTGTTTACGTAAACCAGCCGTTTCATATCCATCTAGCAACCCTGCATCGGGGTTTCCATAACGTATCAATCCAAAATATTGATCTATATATTGAGTTAACGTCCAAGAAAAAGGTGGGTTTGGAGGAAGGGCACCAAACCAGTATTTGTTTTGAAAATCCCACCATCCATAACCTGAAGCTCCAGTATTTCTAATCAAAGGAAAAGTTTGTTCAAGAAAATTTTTCTGGTCAGTTTCATCTCCAAATACAGCAATGGGAAAAACCATACTTGGATTGTCCTGATTTCCGGGTATTCCTCCATTTTTGTCCTCACCGGGAAAACTGTTTTCGGCAATAACAAAAGGTTTGTTTAGACACTTATCGTAGATATAAATTATATCGCGAAAACGCTTGTATGCTTTATCTAAAAAGGTTGACCGGTCTAGTTGCCATTCCCAAATTTCAGGTGCCGGATACAAATGTTCATTAATAAAATCTACCGGTAATAATGTGGGATCCCAACCGCCCTTGAAAACGTCATCGATACTGACTCCTCCTATCGTGGTGAGATGGTTGTCTAAGTCATTTAGTTTAATGGCATTATTCCATTGGGTAGCAATTTCACACATTTCACTTTTGGTGTGAGGTGTCGTAAATACAGGTGTAACATCAAAAGTTGGTTCACCATAAGTTGGTTCACCGCAAAATTCAATTGCAAATAAGTTATGGATATCATTTGCATCTACAAATCTCGCCAACTCGCTTAAAAAATCGCTATAATCATTAACCTGTTGACTGCCCGCTACACCATTCATTATTTCTGCACTGCTCGAACAATCAATCCAAATTTTCATTCCAGCGGTTTGAGCAAGAGTAGCAAGCTCTAAATATTTATTAAAAAAGAATTGAAGGTTTGTATTTGAGGCATTATAAGGAGGGTTAATATCTATTTGTGTTAAGAAATTGGGTTGCCAAAATAGTAAAGAAAAGTCGGCAACATTAAAATAAAATCCCGGAACAGATTTTTTGTACGCCGGAAAAACTAACCGCACCACATTGAAGCCTAAGTTTTTCATTTCATAAAAATCCTGCAAGACTTTGTTGGGGCCTTCAGTAACGTTTGTGTAATCAAATGATTCTGATGCTCCGTAAATACGTGCTCGCGTCAAATACGTGTCATTTAAGTCAAATGTACCTCCCTGATATGCAAGGTCAACAAAGTAACACATGATCATAGGATAAAATGGTTGCCCGTTTTCGTCGATAAATTGTTTACCCTCAAGTTTAATATATCCTTGAGCTTTTCCATTTAAATATGAAAAGGATAAAAAGAACATAGCACAAAAAAAGCAAATAAAATATTTCCCTTTCATGTTAATTTCTTGTTTTAGTGAAATTAAATTGTGTTTTCATTTCGTCAATTTGCTTCTGTAGCGAAATAATATAAAGCGTTTGTTCTTCATTTTGCTTAACAAGCTTTGTGAGCATCTGGCCTACTTCAATACCATTATTATTTTCAACATCTTTTGCTGATGGCATTTCAGGAAGACGTTTATTGAATTGAATATAACGATCAAGTTCTTGGATAGATATAAGCTTATACGCCGATTCAAAAACAAAATCAGGGAATGGGTTTTCAATTGTAACTTTCAATTCTCTTGCAGCAATCTTTCCTTCCACAGCTAGTTTAAATGAATTAGGATGTTCTGTTCCTATTCCAACATTGTTAGTTGAACCATCAATAAAGAAAGCGGTTCCCATGCTATAAGTTTGGCCTGGAACAAGGAGCTGGTTCCAAATAAAAAATGAATTAGGCCCGGTATTATCTAAATGGCTACCAATAGCCCATTGCTCAACACCATGCAAATTAAATTTGATTTCGCTTTTTTTATTTGAGTAAGTAGGATCAATTTGATTAATAGCAACTCCTCCATCTGAATTTGTATGCGCTATCTCTAACTTTTGTGAAGGGCTACCTGTTCCAATACCCACATTCCCCAATACAAACATATTATGATTCGCAGTTAAGTCTCCGCTTAAATTATTTCCAACAAATACATCTCGACCGCAATAGTAATTAATCAATAATCTATTAAAAAGGGGATCAGAAGAAGTCCCGGTTGCATCGATTATAGAATTTGCTCCATCATGACCAATTTCCAAAACATTTAAATTCGCTCCTACCGAAGAATTCTCCCATACCTGAATTGTACCATGAAATTGATAATTAGGAATTGTATTTAGACCCGGCAAAATACACGATGCAATTGAAGTTGTAGATACTCCTCCAAAACTCATTATTGCGCGGGAACTTGCCGTTGATGGCTGGTAATTGATTGAATGAATTCCTCTAAAAGATAATTCATCATTCAGTATTAAACGGGGTACAGTCAAGGATCCCAACATCCCAACATTACCTTGACTTCCTATTCTCATTCGTTCAACATTATTCGTCTTAAATACAATACTCTTACTATCCGTCGTCCCCATAAACTGTGTAGCCGAATCAACATTGGCATTTCCATTCATCGACCAATCGTCTCTGTCAGGTGCATGTAAGGCTAACTGTGCTTTTGCTGAACAACCATTGGCATCCGTCAACATGCAACTGTAATCAATTGCCTGCAAACCTGAAATGGTTGCAGTAGTTTGTGAATTTGACCAGAGATAAATAAAAGGAGAAACACCGTTGACGCCAATTGCTGTAATCGAACCATTAGCACAATCATGACAACTTAAATTAAAACCGTTTGCATAAAGTTGCGGCGTCATAGTTATTTTAAAGACACCTGTAGGTTCGATAAGAAGTATGCTCGTTAAAATTTCTGCACCGTTATCATCGGTTACTCTCACGGAATACTCACCTGCGCTTAAGTTAGTAATATCTTCTTCAAAACTTCCGGTATTCCAATCGTACTTATAAGGTGGAACACCACCGGTAACATTCAAATCTATTTGTCCGTCGTGCCCTTCGTTGCACGAAACATTATAACCATGATGCTGCGGACTGGTAATGCTTACAATATGTAATGGCGTTGGTTCTGTTAATGTTTTTGAACCGGATATTGTACAACCATTGGCGTCGGTTACAGAGAGATTGTATGCTCCTGCTGTTAATCCGATAATATTGGGCTCTGTTGAAGTGGTAGACCACGAATAAGAATAAGGCTGTGAACCGCCTTTGAGTTCGGAAATGATTTTACCATCGTGTCCGCCTTGCTCTGATATATTATAACCGCCATAAA
>CAYHCU010000336.1:0-3454 GCA_964355035.1 uncultured Flavobacteriales bacterium
ATTTCCTTTGTACCTTTATTCAGGGACAAGACCTTGCATCCTTGCAAGTACTCAACGATAAATCCAAAACTCAATTTATTAAAGTTGAAGCTCTGGATCAATTGACGATTTCTTTGCGTCAGTTTGAAAGCTCGCACGGAAATGGAATCGACAGCTTACTTTTAGATTCATACAGAAATATTTCAAAAGGCTATTCCGACAACAATCATTTCCGCCAAGGTTATGAGGTTTACAACAAATACCTAAACTACAAAATTGAGTCTTTACAACTTTTTAAGAACAAGACAATTGCTACTTCTGCAAACTCCATCAGTAATCGAAACCAAAAAGATAATTCCACTCAAGTGGACCTGCAGAATAATATTTCTCAACTTCAAATTGATATCGATCAATTAGATTCTAAACGTTCATCCCTCAAGAAGTACTTTTCTTTTGGTGTAATCATCCTTTCTATGATCTTTGCCGGACTGCTTGTGAATTACGGGGTTAACTTCACAAATCTAAAGAGCAAAATTAAAGAAAATACAACAGCAATGTTAGTCGCTCACAGATATGCAACGCTTGGCAAATTCAGTTTAGGATATCAAAGTGGCACGAGAAAATCGATAGAAAATATTGAATCCGGAATTTCTCAAATCAAATCTGAATTGAAAAATTCTTCGGAACCTTCCCTTAAAAAAGCGGATCTGCTTTGTGCATCAATACTCAAATCTACTGCTGAAATTAAAACTGTCGAAAAATCTTAAGTTAATGATTCCCGACAAAAGATCAGTATGACTTCATTGTAGTTTTAATTATTTCAATACAATCCTTTAATTGTTTCTCTGTAATAATTAAAGGCGGCGCAAAACGAATAATATCTCCATGAGTTGGTTTAGCCAGAAGGCCATTTTCTTTCAATGCCAAACAAACATCCCAAGCATTCTTGCCATCCTTTGGTTTAATGATCATTGCACAAAATAAACCACGACCTCTAACTAGTGTTATGTGATCATGTTTGATTGCCTGTAATTCAGATAAAAATAGTTTTCCTAACCGTTCAGCATTTTCAGCTAGTTTTTCTTCTTTCAAAACAGTAAGTGCAGCAATTGCAACTTTGGCAGCCAACGGATTTCCACCATATGTACTTCCATGCTCACCGGGTTTAATACAAAGCATAATTTCATCGTCAGCTAAAACGGCAGATACAGGAAGCAGACCACCACTTAATGCCTTTCCAAGAATTAAAATATCAGGACGAACATTTTCGTGATCGCAAGCTAAAAGTTTTCCTGTACGACATAATCCGGTTTGAATTTCATCGCCAATAAAAAGAACATTGTTTTTCTTACATAAATCAAATGCTGTTTTTAAATAGCCATCTTGTGGCAGGTTTACTCCTGCTTCACCTTGAATTGGCTCAACAAGAAACCCGGCAATCAATGGATCTTTCAATGCTGTTTCTAAAGCAGGAATATTATCATACGGTATCTTTACAAAACCCGGTGTAAATGGACCAAATTTGCCATATGAATCAGGATCTGATGATGCTGAAATAATTGTGATTGTTCGGCCATGAAAATTTCCTTCACAAACTATAATCTTTGCTGTGTTTTCAGGTACACCTTTTTTTACATACGACCATCTCCTTGCTAATTTCATAGCAGTCTCTACACCTTCAGCACCGGAATTCATCGGTAATACTTTATCATAATTAAAATAGCCGGTGATAAATTCTTCGTACTCCCCTAAAACATTATTATGAAAAGCCCTCGATGTTAAAGACAATTTTTGAACCTGATCGATCAATGCTTTCACAATCTTTGGATGATTGTGCCCTTGATTCAAAGCTGAATAAGCGGAAAGAAAATCGTAATACTTTTTCCCTTCAACATCCCAAACAAAAACTCCTTCTCCTCGTTCAAGAACAACCGGTAATGGATGATAATTATGCGCACCGTAACGCTCTTCGCGCTCAATGGATAATTCCGTTAATGTCTTTTCTGCTAGTATCGTTTTCATTGGAATGTAAATAAAATCTAATTCTGCAAAATTAGGCTTTTAAAAGAGGTTATTCAAGTCATTTAGACATAATCTGCCAGATTTATTCCTCTAAAAGAGAGTTTGCCTTGAAAACAGACTTATTTGATACCGAAGTCTGATGAACATTCTTTACTTTCGCCAAATATGGAAAATATTAAAAAAGGTGAAATACTTGAAAATCTCAATATTTCTGAGGCCGGTCTGGAAGGAAATGCAATTGCGCGTATCGATAATTTTGTTGTGTTTGCAGAAGGAGGAGTCCCGGGAGATTTAGCTGATGTTCTGATCTATAGAAAAAAAAAGAATTATGCTGAAGGCCGTGTAGTTAAAATTCACCAACCTTCACCTGATAGAGTTGAGCCATTTTGTACTCACTTTGGGAGTTGCGGTGGTTGTAAATGGCAGCACTTGTCGTATGAAAAACAAATCTTTTACAAACAAAAACATGTAGAAGATGTTTTGCAAAGAATTGGCAAGGTTGAATTACCAATTACTATACCTATCAAAGGTTCTAAGCAAACTCAATATTACCGTAACAAACTGGAATATACATTCTCGAATAAAGCATGGTTAACAAAAGAAGATCTTGATGCAGGTGATTCTCTTGAACAAAATGCATTAGGATTTCATGTTCCGGGACGATTTGATAAAATTCTCGATATAAAAGAATGTTTCTTACAAGAAGACCTAAGCAATAAAATCCGACTTGCAGTAAAAGAATTTGCGCTTCAAAATAATTTCGAATTCTTTGACCCAAGAAGTCAGGTTGGCTATTTAAGAAATCTGATTATTCGCTCTACCTCTACCGGAGAATGGATGGTTGTTGTTGTTTTTCGTCATGACATAAAAGAAAGCGGCGACTTATTAATGAATCACCTGAAAAAAACCTTTCCGCAGATTACTTCTTTGCAATACATCATTAACACGAAAAGAAACGACACCATTTATGACCTGGATGTTGAACTCTACAATGGGCGAAGTTACATCGAAGAAAAAATGGAAAATCTTTCTTTCCGGATTTCAGCAAAATCATTTTATCAGACCAACTCTTTGCAGGCTGTTGAATTATATAAAATAGTTCGTGATTACGCAGGATTAACCGGTCATGAAAACGTGTATGATTTGTATACAGGAACAGGAACAATTGCATCTTTTGTAGCAAAAAATGCAAAACATGTAACCGGAATTGATTATATTGCAGATGCCATCAACGATGCTATAGAAAATGCAGCCTTCAACAAAATTGAAAATGTTTCGTTCTTAGCAGGAGACATCAAAGATACACTGACGCCGGAATTCATAGAAAAGCATGGAAAAGCCGATGTCATTATTACTGATCCACCTCGCTCCGGTATGCATGAAGATGTTGTTCGCGCCATTGTAAAAGCAGATCCAACAAGGATTGTCTATGTAAGTTGCAATCCGGCTTCTC
>CAYHCU010000337.1:0-3449 GCA_964355035.1 uncultured Flavobacteriales bacterium
TTTATCAACGACCAATTTGTCGAAACTATGCAATTTCTCTCGTCAATCAAGTGAAGAATTATTGTAACAGGTATAGGCAAGAGCGCTATTATCGGTCAAAAGATCGTCGCTACGTTCAACTCTACCGGTTCACCTTCTATCTTTATGCATGCCGCTGATGCCATTCACGGTGACCTGGGCATCATCCAAAAGGACGATGCTATCATTTGTATATCTAAATCGGGTGATACACCTGAGATCAAAGTATTAATTCCTCTTTTGAAAACCTGGGGAAATAAACTGATTGCAATTGTTGGCAACACTGATTCTTATCTTGGTAAAAATTGCGATCTCGTTCTGAATACTTTTGTAGCTAAAGAAGCATGTCCGAACAATCTTGCTCCAACCAGCAGCTCTGCAGCACAACTTGCTATGGGTGATGCACTGGCTGTTTGCATGTTGGATAACAAGGGATTTTCAAGTAAAGATTTTGCAAAGTATCATCCCGGTGGTGCATTAGGAAAAAAACTTTATCTGAAAGTGAAAGACATCTACCCTTCTAATGCTGCACCAAAGGTTGAACTGAATGAAGACATCCGAAAAGTAATTATAGAAATTTCTTCCAATCGCTTAGGTGCTGTTGCTGTTCTGAATAAAAATAAATTAGTCGGAATAATAACTGATGGTGATATCCGGAGAATGTTGCTTGACAATAAAGAGATCTCCGGTATCACAGCCAAATCAATTATGAATTCAAAACCAAAAGTTACTCACAAAGATGAAATGGCTGTAGATGCTTTACATTTGATGAAACAATACAATATTTCACAGTTGATTGTTGCTGACAAAGGGAAGTATGTTGGGATGATTCATTTGCATGATTTGATAAGGGAAGGGATTCTATAAAATGGATAGTGGATAGTGGATAGTGGATAGTGGATAATGGATAATGGATAATGGATAATGGATAATGGATAGTGGATAGTGGATAGTGGATAGTGGATAGTGGATAGTGGAGAACTACTCCTTCATAACAATTGTGATAACTAGTTCACAATTTTACTTGCCTATTACTACTCACTACTTACCAATTCCTTATATTCGCCGCATGGCTTTATTCTCATTAAAAAACCTTGAAAACGGCGAAATGTCTTTTCTTGGTCATCTGGAAGCATTAAGATGGCATGTATTTCGGTCGGCAATAGCGGTGATGACACTTGCGCTTGTTTTCTTTTTCTTTAAAGAATTTTTGTTTGATGGAGTATTACTTGCTCCAAAAAGTCCGAACTTTTTGACGTATCGTGCCATGTGCTCTTTGTCGCACAGAATGAATCTGGGTGACGATTTATGTATAACGGTGTTGCCATTTTCATTAATCAGTACTGATCTATCCGCGCAGTTTACTACACACATGTGGGTTGCTTTTATCTCTGGGTTTGTAGTCAGTTTTCCTTATATTATCTGGGAACTTTGGCGATTTATTAAGCCTGCTTTAACAACTAAGGAAAGAAAATATGCCCGAGGTATCGTATTCTATACTTCATTTCTTTTTCTCAGTGGTGTACTATTTGGATATTATGTAATCACCCCAATGACGGTAAATTTTCTAGGTGGATATCAGGTAAGTGCTCAGGTAAGCAATACAATTACACTTGATTCGTTTATCTCCACGGTTACTACAATGACATTGATTTCCGGAATTGTATTTGAACTTCCAATCCTTGTATACTTCCTTACTAAAATCGGAATACTGACAGCGAAATTTATGCGAACTTATCGACGACATGCTGTGGTAGTGATTCTGATTCTTGCAGCAGTCATCACTCCTACTTCTGATGCCACTACTTTGATGATGGTTGCTATACCACTCTACTTCCTATACGAGATCAGTATTTTCGTGAGTGCTTATGTGAATCGTAGCAAAAAGGAAGTTGTGGAATGATAGTAGTGAGTGGTAAATAGTAATTGGCAAGTAGTGTGTCACCTACCAATTACTACTTACCACTTACCAATAACTAAGAACAAATGAAATTAAGAGCAAACCAATTAGTAAAAAAATACAAAAAGCGAACAGTTGTAAACAATGTTTCCATTGAGGTTTCTCAGGGGGAAATTGTTGGATTATTAGGGCCTAATGGTGCTGGTAAAACAACTTCTTTTTATATGATTGTCGGATTGATCCGTCCAAATGAAGGTGAAATTTATCTGGACAATGAAAACATTACATCATTACCAATGTACAAACGTGCGCAAAGTGGAATCGGCTATCTGGCCCAGGAAGCGAGTGTATTTCGTAAATTGAGCGTAGAGGATAATATTCGCGCAGTACTTGAACTTTCTAAGCTTACTAAAAAAGAACAGGCAAATAAACTTGAATCACTTTTAGATGAATTCGGTTTACAAAAAATTCGAGCGAGCCGCGGTGATCTTTTATCAGGAGGAGAAAGAAGACGAACAGAAATTGCCCGTGCTTTAGCAGTTGACCCAAAATTTATTTTGCTGGATGAACCTTTCGCAGGTGTTGATCCAATTGCTGTAGAAGATATTCAAGCTATTGTCTCGCATCTAAAGGACAGAAATATTGGAGTATTAATTACGGATCACAACGTGCATGAAACACTGACCATTGTTGATCGCGCTTACCTCCTCTTCGAAGGAAAAATCCTGAAAGCCGGAACAGCGGAAGAGTTAGCGAATGATGAGCAGGTGAGAAAGGTTTATTTGGGACAGAATTTTGAACTCAGGAAATAGTGAGTAGTGAACGGTAAGTGGTGAGTAGTACTGCTTCCCTAAAAGGTTAAAGGTTAGTTCTGCCTCGTAACCTTTGACCTTTAACCTTTGACCTAAAAACTAGTTAGCACTAGCCAACCGGTACGTAAAGTGCTCCATAATTGGATTGCTGAGTAATTTTTTACATGCTTCTTCTACTTTTACTTTTGCAGCATCTTCTGAGGGTGCTTCTATTTCCAGGGTGATATGTTTTCCAATTCTAACATTTTCAATATCCAATAATCCCATGTTTTTTAGTCCATGTGAAACTGCTTTTCCTTGAGGGTCCAACAATGCTTTTAATGGCATAATATTAATCTCTGCTGTGAATTTCATATCAATTACTTTTTTCTGTGGTTATGTTTTTTACGAGCGACAAAAGTACATATAAGATGACAATTATCGGAATGGCAGCTAAATTAAATATTGCAATTAAAACGGCTGCGCATACGATCAAAATGTATTGAAAGAGATTCGTTTTAAAATCGAAGGTTCTAAATTTCAGAGCAAAAAGCGGCAATTCAGCGATGAGCAAGTATGAAAATAGAGCTGTCGCTGAAAGAATGAAAATCGGATTCAAAATAATATTGTCAAAAACACCCGGGCGTTGAATTAAAATCATTGGAAGTGAAATGATCACAAGTGTACAGGCAGGGGTTGGCAAACCGATAAATGAAACAGATTGCCGCGTATCGAGATTG
>CAYHCU010000338.1:0-3440 GCA_964355035.1 uncultured Flavobacteriales bacterium
TTATTTTCAACAATGATGTTGACCTTTCAGAGATTATTAGATCATTAAAAATCGAAACACGTTTGTACTTAAACGAATAAAGCCAAAAAAACAGATCTCAAGAAGCAGTTAACAATCCTATATGAGGGAGTTGCACGCTAAGTTGACGCGCATGCCTGAAAGGGTGGTATAATTCTAGAAAAAACAATAACGTCAGCCGTAAACCCTGAAAGAGTGACATGATTATCGTTCGAATAATTGTCAGATCGCTTGAAATACATTCAAATCAAACTAACTCCAACCTGCGAATCGTCTGTTTGCGATCAGGGCCGACGGAGATAATGCTGACAGGAACATTCAATTCTTTTTCCAAATAATCAATGTACTTAGAAAGTTCCGTAGGAAATTCTTTTTCGGTAGCTATTCCTGTAAGATCTTGCTGCCATCCGGGAAGATCAATGAAAACAGGAATTACTGTTTCATTGACAATATCAAATGGCATGTAATCAATTTTTTTGCCTCTGATTTCATAGTGTGTGCACACTTTTATTGTTTTGAAACCGCTGAGTACATCAGGTTTGGTCATAATCAAATCTGTTACGCCATTGATCATGATAGCATACTTCAATGCAGGAAGATCAAGCCAACCGCATCGTCGAGGACGACCTGTTGTTGAACCAAATTCATTCCCTGCTTTGCGAATTGCTTCGCCGGTTTCTTCTAAAAGTTCAGTAGGGAAGGGGCCACTACCAACACGCGTGCAATACGCTTTGAAGATTCCATAAACTTTGCCGATATGTCTCGGTGCTATGCCCAGCCCTGTACAGGCTCCGGCTGTAATGGTATTCGAAGAAGTAACAAATGGATAAGAACCAAAATCGATGTCAAGCAAAGATCCTTGCGCGCCTTCTGCTAAAATTGGTTGATTATTTTGAATTGCTTGGTTGATGAAATGTTCACTGTCAACAAAATTAAGTGTGCGCATCAATTCAATACCTTCGAAAAAGGAAGCTTCGGATTCAGTCAGATCCTGACTAAAATCCATTTGGGATAATAGCTGAAGATGTTTGTTTTTTAATTTCTCATAGCGGTTTTTGAAATCAGGTGATTCTATATCACCGACACGCAAACCGTTTCTTCCGGTTTTATCCATGTAAGTTGGACCGATACCTCTTAATGTCGAGCCGATTTTTTCTGTTCCTTTATTTGATTCCGAAGCAGCATCAAGTAATCTGTGTGTTGGAATAATAAGGTGAGCTTTTCTGGAAATGTAAAGTGAAGCATTAATATCAACGTTCAGTTTTTTCAAAGCATCGATCTCTTTCTTCAACGTCACGGGATCAATTACAACTCCATTACCGACAATGTTCGTGATTCCTTTTCTGAATATTCCTGAAGGAATGGTGTGTAAAACATGTTTTATTCCTTCGAACTCCAAGGTATGACCGGCATTTGGTCCGCCTTGAAAACGAGCAACAACTTTGTACTCAGGAGTGAGCACATCAACAATTTTACCTTTTCCTTCGTCGCCCCATTGGAGGCCTAATAGTACATCGACTGACATTTGATTTTTGATTTAAAATATCTTTTCAGAAGTTAAATTTGAAATGGTTTGATTGCAGAAGGCAGATCATCTGTTATAGTAAATACCGTATTCAGTTTCGTAATGATCAACAATTCCTTGATTTTATCGCTGATGCAACAGATCGTTGTGTCACCACCATTTTTACGGCTCTTCGTAAGAATATTTACCAATACATTTAAACCGTTACTGTTAAGATAACGGAAAGTTTCCATTGAAATAACAAAGCTGTTTGTTCCATGATTGATTAATTCCTGAATTTCGTCAAGAAGGGGAGAAGCTTGATTTTTATCGATCAAATTCCCGCTCATTTCAACGACAGCATAGGTGCCTTGATTGCTGATTGTATAAGTAAAGTCCATGGTGTGAAAATAACAGAATTTATGCTTCTAACAAAGAAGATTTTTATTAAAAATCAAGTGTAATAAACAATTGGTTGTTAGTTCTTTTTAATCTCAAATACCTTTGAAATCCACTCGTCAAGCGGTTTTTTGATGTTTGCAACTTCCTTTTTCCTCTAACTCCCCGCATTTGCCAAAGAGATTGAGTGAATGATCCGTAATTTTAAAATTTAATATTTCTCCCATCATCGACTGAATCTGTTGAATTCTGGGGTCACAAAATTCAAATACGTGCTCGCAATCCTGGCAAATCAAGTGATCATGTTGTCGAAATGAGAAGGAGCGTTCAAAGCGTGCAGTATTTTTTCCGAATTGATGTCTGGTCAAAAGCTGGCAAGATAAAAGCAGTTCGATCGTATTATAAATGGTCGCGCGACTAATACTGTAGCCTCTATTTTTCATGTGTAAAAAAAGCGATTCGACATCAAAATGATCGTCCAGATTGTACACCTCTTCTAGAATATTGTATCGTTCCTCAGTCTTCCGAAGACTTTTCTTCTCCAAATACTCTGTAAAAATCTTTTTAACCGATTCCTGAACGTTTGTTATTTTCATTTTTCATTTTTCATTATTCATTATTCACTATCCACTCACCACCTAGTGTTTCCCATCAATCCTCGCCACAGTAAGTATCCCATGGATCTCTTTTAATTTTTGTATTAATTTATCAAGATGATGTGTATCATTAACAAAGAGCATAATTGTTCCTTCAAAGATACCATCATTTGATTCAATACTAATGCTTCTCATATTTACTTTTAATTCACTCGAGATAACTTTAGATATTTTATTAATTAAACCCACTTCATCTATTCCCGTCATTCTGACGCCTGCAAGAAAGGCAATTTGCTGCTGGTTCGTCCATTTTGCTTTTACAATACGATAGGCATAATTCGACATCAACTGAATTGCATTAGGACAATTGATGCGATGAATTTTTATTCCGTCATTAATTGTGATAAATCCAAAAACATCATCACCCGGAATCGGACTGCAACATGGAGAGAGTTTGTAATCAATTTTATCGAGATTCTCGCCGATCACAAGCATATCACTAGAGCCACGAATGTTCTGGACCATTTGTTCCAAAGACTTCGTTTCTATTCGTTGCGGAGTTTTAACTTTAATAATACCTTTATCATCAACAAACTCTTTCAAATCCTGAACGTCAATAACTCCTTTAGCAATGCGATAATATAATTCTAAGCTACTTGGGATTTTGTAATAAGCAAGAAGCTCATTAATTGTATCGGTGTTTAAGTCAATTTTCAGATGGCGCAATTTTCGCACGAGAATTTCTTTTCCGTCGTCAGCGAATTTCCGTTTTTCATCTTTGATTGCTGTCTTAATTTTCGCTTTCGCTTTTGCAGTGACAACATACGTCAGCCAATCTTCTTTCGGAGTTTGTTTATTGGAGGTGAGAATTTCTGCTTGGTCACCGCTTCTCAGTTTATGAGAGAGTGGTACTAGTTTGTGAT
>CAYHCU010000339.1:0-3439 GCA_964355035.1 uncultured Flavobacteriales bacterium
TATGAACGTAAAATCGCTTTTTTCCCTTTGAGGCAAGTGAATAAATGTGTAGTAAATTCCTAAGGAATCTCGTAGCCTTACCTTTCTGTCCCCCTTAAAAGTGCGCTTGCGTGTCCTCCTGTAAGGATCTCGTCGTTCTCTTGGTACGGCAGTAAAATTAATCCGATTCTACCTTTAGATACAAATTAGGTGAGAAATTTTGATCACTCCCCAGAAAATGAATGTGACCCAGATTAAGGCGCAGATAAATACGCAGATTCAGCACATAAAAATTGTGTCAGGTAAACCTTAGCTTATCAGAATTGTATGTAAATAGCAAAAAAGCAGGATTGAAACAAAAAAAATCTGCGCCTTCATCTGCGAAATCCGCCCTATCAGCGGGAAATTTTTTAGTCCACATTGCAGCTATTCACCTTATACTTCTTGCAAATCGAGTGATGTGAAAACCCGAAACAAAGCCTTTTCTCAATCAAAACCATTAAGTAAATTAAAAAATCTCCGCGGGCAAATTAAATGCACTTACTACTTACCGATAACTACTTACAACTCACTAAAATTTAGCAACAATCGGCAACCTTCTTCCCATTCCAAACGCTTTCGGCGAAACACGAAGGATTGGTGGTGTTTGATATCGTTTGTACTCGTTGGTGTTAACCATTTTCAGAATTCGCTTGACCAGTGATGCGTCAAATCCCATTGTAATTAAATCAGAAGGGCCTTTACGTTTTTCTATGTGGTTAAATAAAATTTTATCGAGGGTTTCGTAGTCGGGTAATGAATCAGAATCTTTTTGGTTGGGACGTAATTCTGCAGAAGGTGGTTTGGTGAGAATATTTTCCGGAATGATTTCTTTGTGTCGATTGATGTAACGACAAAGTTCATAGACCTGTGTTTTGTAAATATCGCCGATTACGGAAATTCCTCCGCACATGTCGCCATATAATGTTCCGTAACCTACAGCAATTTCGCTCTTGTTGGAAGTATTCAATAATATGGATCCAAATTTATTTGACTCCGCCATTAAAAGTCCACCTCTTATTCTTGCCTGAATATTTTCTTCAGCCACACCAAAAGGCAGGTCTTTGAATATTGGTTTTAAGGAGTTCAGATATTGATTGAAAAGATCTTTAATCGGAATAATGTCGTGAGAAACACCAAGCGTTTTTGTCAATTCAAGAGAGTCGTCAATGGATCCTTTGGATGAAAATTCAGAAGGCATCAATATAGTATGCACATTCTCCGGTCCAAGTGCTGCTGATGCAAGATAAGTCACCAGAGCAGAATCAATTCCGCCGCTAAGTCCTAAGATTGCTTTTTTGAAATTCTGTTTTCCGAAATAATCTTTTATACCGAGAATTAATGCATCATGGATTAAAGCAATTGAATCGGTGTTGTTTTTAAGTTTGGCATTTCTTTCAAGAGAAGTCAATTCACTCGTGGTTTCATTGAAATCAAAAACAGCAAAATCTTCTGTGAAATAATTCAGCTCTTGAATGATATTTCCTTTCGCATCCATTGCTAAACTTCCGCCATCGAAAATCAATTCAGTTTGTGCACCAACGTGATTGACATATAGCAATGGTAATTTATACGCCAGTGTATTTCGTTTAAGAATTGCTTTGCGTGATTCAGCATGCAGGTAATCGAATGGCGATGCTGCAATGTTAATCATCAACTTCGGATCCTCGTTAATTAAAGTATCCATCGGTGAAATGATGTACATAGGGTCTTCTTCCTCATTCCACAGGTCTTCGCAAATAGTAAGAGCAATTTTTACGCCTTTAAAATTGATGCAATGAAAACTTCTCTCGGGTTCAAAATAGCGGTACTCATCGAAGATGTCGTAAGTAGGTAAAAGAGATTTATGTACTTCATCGCATATTTTTCCGTCTTGCAACAGAAAAGCTGCATTATAAAGATTTTTGCCTTCAATTTTTTTATTTCGAACGGGCAAGCCAACAATTGCAGCAATGCCTTGGCACTCTTTTGCAATTTCTTCCGCAGCTGAATGACATTTTTTAACAAAGTCGTCGAATTCGACAAAATCCTGAGGCGGGTAGGCGCAAATATTTAATTCTGCAAAGATGAGCAAGTCAACTTTTGCTTCTTTTGCTTTTGCAATACTTTGTTTAATGAGATCGACATTTTTTTCAAAGTCGCCAATAATGTAATTGAGTTGAGCTAATGCCAGTCTCATTGAAGTGATCTAAAAGTGTGATGTGAATGTACTGCTTATTCTATTTAATAAATAGATCTAAAACAGTACACCAACGGTTAATCCAATAAGATTGCTAGTTACTTTCGCTCCTGTATCGTCGACATCTAAAAATCCATTGTTGAATTGAATTCCAACTAAAAGAACGGTTGAGCCACTTAGTGTGTATTCAATGCCGCCACCGATTAACATAGATAAATTAAAGGTGTTTGTGTTTGGCTGGATGTCGTTATCTGTGGATTCGCTATTGGATGTTACTGTTGTTCCACCACTTGGTGTAGTTTGAGTACTTGACTTGTAATCTGAACGTGCACGAATATTAATTCCCGGCGCTAAGCCCGCTTGTAAATAATAGGTGAAGTATCCAATCTCATTCGTTTTTAATTTCAAAGTAATTGGCAATTCAATGTATTGTAAAGTTATTTTATTGTCGCTTGTACTAACGGTTCTGGTCCCACCTATCGTTGTGTCATTGGATAGACGAAGATTTCCGCCACGATAAGTAACGTCCAAACCAGTTGCAAATGCATAATGGTCGGAAAAGTTGAATTCGGTAATAAGACCGTAGTTGAATCCGAATTTGGAGCCATTACTTTCCACTCCTTTCGTGTCGGTACGAAGCCATGCTAAAGCAGGACTGACTTTTAATCCGAAATGTAAACCTTCATTATCCTGCGCTTTTGAAATGAAAGCTGTGAGAATAAAAAGTGCTATGACCGTTATTTTTTTCATGTTAGATAATTTTTGAGTGTTTTGGCGAATGATAAATTATTACTGATACTTTTACTTTCTACAATATTAACCAAAAAATCGCAATCTTGAAGCTACTTAATGCATTCGTTATTTACACCGTTATGTTGATTACAGCATGTACGAGCAAAACCAAGCACCCTGATGTTTCTGCATTGTCAACTACAGTGAAAGTTGAACGGTTTGAAGTCGACTTATTTAGCATGGATACTCTTCATCCTGCGGCAGCAATAGCCCAATTGAAGGCTAAGTATGGCGATTTTTTTGATTTATACATGTTTCGTATCACCTCTTTAGGCTCTCCGGATAGTATTTTGCTGCAACAACGGTTGCTTTCATTTATTAAGGACACGAATTTTCGTGCAGTAGCCGGAGATTGTGCAAAGACGTTTGGTGATTTTAGCCAGCAGAAAGAAGAGCTAACCACAGCCTTTAAATTTTACAAGTATTATTTCCCTGAAAAACAGATTCCTA
>CAYHCU010000340.1:0-3436 GCA_964355035.1 uncultured Flavobacteriales bacterium
GTAAGTAGTCACCTATGAAACGAACTCTTACTCTACTTACACATACTGTTACACTTACTTACACTTACACTAAATAGTGCAAGTGTAAGTAAGTGTAAGTGTAAGTGTAAGTGTAAGTCAGTGTAGGTGTAGGAGTAAGTAGTGTAAGTACCCTATCGTCTAATCAGTACTTTTTTATAAACGTCATTATTTGCATTTACGACTATGAAATAACTGCCGGCAGGCTCATTACGCAAATCCAATTCGAATGGACTGTTATTAATAATCTTACTCATTATTTTTTTACCTTCACTACTATAAAGACTAACAGTTGCACTCTTTCCATTAAAATTAGGTATGACAACCTTCACTAAATCGACAAAAGGATTTGGATAAACTTGCAAGTTATTATCCTTAACCTGTTCTAAGATTCCCACAGAAATGTCTGCTTTCCAAACACCATTTGCTTCAGTTCCTAAGAAAGCATAATTTCCGATTACTTGAATACTATTAACATTCATTCCTTTTTGCCAATCATTTGGATTGTGAGTTATCACCCAATCGGCACCACCATTGCCACTAATATATAAGCCATCATTTGTTGCAAGCAACCAACTATTGTTGCCAATATACTTAATACAATTTGCCAGATAATTATATGGAAGTCCTGTTGCCCAAATTTCTGACCATACCTGTGATGAAATATTATAGGAATAAAGTTTATCAATCATTCCCATCGTTCTGTCATTAACAGCGAACATGGCTAAATTATTTGATGCATTAAAATCCATCATCGGTTCACCCATCCATCGATCTCTGTTTTTTGCACGCATTCTTTTTATCAAAAAATTATCATTGAATAAATTGCCAAAATTTAAATCGGTAAACGTAGCACCAAAATTATTAACGCGATAAACATTATTAAATCCATCAGAATTATTATTAATAAAATCATAAAAAGCAAACAAGCAATTTTGAGGACCTTTTAAGTAAATCTCATAAATATTATTCTGAGCATTAGGCTTTACCCATGAGTTGCCATTATCAAAAGAAACAATTAAAGCGTAATCATAGCTAATAGGGTCATAATAACTTACAAATAATGCTGAATCACAACTGCCAGCGAATGAATGCTGCTCGCCATTGTAGATTGAGGCAATCGGACAAGAAATCCATGAGTTTCCATTGTCAATTGATTTATATAATGAATATTGATTAAGCCACGGGTCAGGTCTTACAAACAAAAATAACGTATCCATTACCTGAGTAATATCGCTTACAAAATAAGCAATGCCTCCAAAATTTGGAACTCCCGCATTTTCAGTGTTCCAATTTAATCCTTGATCACTTGTGCTTACTATTCCTACAATTTCTCTGGCAAACAAAATAGAATTACCGGAATGAATAAGATTACCGGAAGTAGTAGCTATGTATTGGTTTGAAGTCGAAGTCCAGGAGTCTCCAACATTTGAAGAAATTAGAACCCTGTCATCAATTCCTGCACCAATAAAGCCATTTGCAGAAACTTCAATAATATCTGTTATCATCGGCACAGCCAAACCAGTTGAAGTAAGCTCCGAAAATGAAAGTCCTTGGTTAGTTGATCTATACATTCTTAAACCTAAAGAACTATTCATTGCACTTAAAAAGATTGCATTATCAGTAACAGAAACACTTGCTACCTGAAATCCTACGGGAATTTGTCCTGTAGAAATATCGATCCACGTATTTAAATTGAAATCATATTGATAAAGCGTAATTGAATCATAAAAATACAAATTACCATAAGCATCTCCGCCGAGATTTTTATCATCATTACCAAAACCTGAAGACCCTAATCCGTCAAATAAAATAGTGTCAATTGTATTTCCGTCCGTCGTAAAAAATATGGAATCCTTAAAAACCAAATATAGTCTATTCTGGTTAAAAGATAATAGTCTGCAATTCCGATCATACGCGGAATTGTCCCAAATTAATGCTCCTTGTATCCAAGAAACACCATCAGTAGAAGAATAAAGTCGTCCTTCCAGCCAATCACTTCCCACTACATACAAAGTGTTTGCTATTTTTCCTAAAGACTGCGGTTGCCATGTAGTAAAAGTCAACGGAATCCAGTCGGCTCCGTCATTAGTACTTTTATATAAGTTAGCGCCATTGTAGCCGTTAGGCATTGCAAAAAAGTCATTTCCAATGCTTACAATATTGTTGCATGCATTCGTTCGTATATCAAAATTTTGCGTAGCATTCGACCAACTTTGTCCTTCATTGGTGGTTTTAAATATTCCGCCTTGCGTGGCCACCAGAACACAACTCGAATTTTGTGCATATGCGTCAATTCTCCCACCAAACATTAATGAATCAACAAACTGACTAACCTGACCTTGCAAATTGAAACAAAGCAAAAGTCCAAAAACAAATAAATAAATATTTTTCATTTTATTCATTTTAGATTTCCTACTCATATGGCTTTTCGGAATACGCCCTGTTTTTACAATGGTTTCTAGGCTCCACCTTTGAATTTTTAATATCCTAAATTGAAAAACAAGTTTGAGAAACATATTTGCGAACCTGATTCCAAATCGGGTTCAAAGTTTGTCAATAAAATGTTGCTAAAAAATGATTGAAAACACAATGCCCTGTGTTCATAGTCACGGTTAGTATGACCTTAAGATATATTCAGTGTGAGTGTCAGTGTGAGTGTGGAGACGGGGCACACCCACACTTCACACTCACAACTGCAAAGTAGCCTCAACCGTCACTAATTCGAACCGTTTTATTGAATAATTGAAAAAAATGGGCACTTTTCTACCAGGCGGAAGTTTTACGAACTCGCAATGTTTGGATTTGTCGCAAGTTATAAACCAAAATCTATTTCAGAGTTTTCTCAAGTCCATATAGCATTTTGCAAATTTCCATTCCGGCTAAATAGAAATTGTCGTACAATTTTTGTTCGATCATTTCACTGTTCTTTAAAAGATCTAATATTGCAATGCATTCATAAGCAGAACCGCGAGCAATGACATAAAAATTCCGGCGGTCGGCTTTTGAGAAACGGCTACAACCTTCAGCGATATTTAATGTGACACTTGTAGATGCTCGTCGCAGTTGATCTTTTAAAACCTTATCGGCTAGATCTTTTTTTATTATCCGTTCCCAAATTTCATTGCTAAACGACTTCGATTTCTGATAAACAATCAACTTTTCAAAATCCATCATGATACTTTTTGAGCAAATATCAAGTAGAAAAAATCAAATCACAACCATTATAATAAGAGAAGTGTAAATCAGTGTGAGTGTAAGTCGGTGTAGGTGTAAGTGTAAGTAGTCACCTATGAAACGAGCTCTTACTCTTCTTACACATACTGTTACACTGACTTACTCTAAATAGTGTAGGTGTAAGTCAGTGTAAGTCAGTGTAGGTGTAAGTGTAAGTAGTGTAAGTAGTCACCTATGAAAC
>CAYHCU010000341.1:0-3381 GCA_964355035.1 uncultured Flavobacteriales bacterium
GCATATTGCAACATAATTAATACTTTTATGTTGCATTAGAAAGTTGAATGTACCCAATGCAAATTTGGGGATTCTATTAAATTTATTGTTACACAACTCATGAAAATAGTTGCACATTTCACATGTTTTGGAAATTTGTATCTATAGCGGAAGAATTGGGTTTCGTTAGCAGTCGTTCATAGAGATTATTGAAGCAATTATTTCCGAAGGCGTATTCTGGTGGATTAATTTTTCCCGCTGAGATACGCAGAAAGGCAGAGTTTTCGCAGATAGTTTGTGAAAAAATGTTTTTTTTGATTTCTACACATGCTCTTTCTGCGGATTTTCTGCGCCTTTCTGCGGGAAAAAACTTTGAAACACTCGCCAAATAAATCACTTCCCAACTTTTAACGCTACTCCGAATAATGCAGACTTCGCTAATGCGTTATTTTTTATTTTTGAAGGAAGAAAGTTGGCATACTATCATTACCTTTGATTTCCCCATTATCGATACTTCATTGGTTTTGGAAGACGTTTAATCCCAGTTAAAAATTAAAAAGGCATACAAATGAAAACGAAGAAAATAGTATTGATAAGCTTATTAGCAATGATGTCAACATTTGCCGGTTGTAAAAAAGATAAAGCAAATGACGAAACAGCTCAGCTTGATGCAAATGTTACTCAGTTTAATTCGGATGCGAATAATTACAAATCAGAGTCCGACCAAGCCGATAATGACATCAATAATTCGCTAAGTGAAATTCCATCTTTTGGAAGAGTTGCAAATTTATCATCGGTTTTATCAAGTCCGCTTTGTGGCGTTACAATTGACTCGTCGCAGATTGCAAATAAAATATTATTCTACAATTTCGATGGAGTTACACCATGTTTTAGTCCATCACGTACACGTTCCGGACAAATAAAAGTTCAGTTGACTAGCGGGACGCATTGGAGTGATGCTGGTTCAGAGTTAACCTTAACGTATATTGATTTCAAGATTGTACGACTTAGCGACAGTAAATCAATTATGTTCAATGGAATTAAAACCTTGAAAAATATTAATGGAAACGACTGGATTGGTTTTCTCACCAGCACGTCAACTTTAAGATATCAGGAACGTGCATTAAATATTAATGTTGTTTTTGATAATAATTTGAATGCTGTTTGGAATAGTGCGCGTATGACAGAGTGGAGTTTCATTCAAGCTACCACAAATCCAAATATTCCATACGCTCACATTGCATTTAGTGCAACAGGAGATACAACATTGAACGGACAAGTTAATGTAGATAGCTGGGGAGTAAATCGCTTTGGTAGCCCTTTCGTTACCTATTACAATTCCCCGATTATATCCAACACTTATTGCGGTTTGTGGCGGTTCAATTCAGGCGAGTTAGTTCATTTAGTAAACTCGAATACTTTTACTCTTACGCTGGGAGTAGATCAAAATGGCAATCCAACTCCTTATGCTTGCGCCTATGGTTTTAAAGTTAGCTGGCTTGTGAATGGTACAGCGAATAGCGTTATATTGAGTTATTAAGAGTCACCTTCAAAAGTAGGGTGAACTTAATTTAATTGTGATGCTGTATTTGGAATAAGGTACTGAGGGTTCAAAGTAAATTTGAGATTAAATATCTGTCGTACTAAGAGGCCTAAAAGTTCCTTCACAGGATGACGGATGCATCGTTCGAGAGGGGATGGGGGTAGTAAACCCCTACAAGATGCTTGCAGCATTTACATCTTTCAAACAAAACTTAGTTCTCAATGTGATTAGTTAAATGAAAATATTTTACTTCCGTAGACAGTAAAATTCTGGAAGAATCTTGTAGGTCTTTATCGTTCTCTCCTCCCTAATAAATGACACGACTGTCATTCTGTAAGAACCTTGTTGGTTTCTAAGTACGACAGCTAACGGAATCCGATTCGCCGATTTAGAAAGAAATTTTGTTCGTTCATAGCTAATGTATTATGCGTCTCGTCGCTTTACTTTTAAATTAGCACTTATGCTCTTTTAGGTCTGCTGTGCCATTTCTTTTTAGGAGCGCTTGAAGATGATTTTTCAGAAGTGTGAGCAGCCGGTTTTTTTGCTGCAGCCTGAGGCCTCCGTTGTTGTTGCTGTTTAGGAACTTTTACAGGATTATGATCGACCAATGGAAAAAGATCATTCGTCATTACCGGAACTTTTTTTCCGATGAGTTTTTCAATGTCTTTTAAGTACGCTTTTTCTTCAGCGTCGCAGAAAGAAAAAGCAGTTCCTTCGGCTCCTGCTCTTCCCGTTCGTCCGATACGGTGAACATAAGATTCAGGAACATTCGGAAGTTCAAAATTGATGACATATTGTAAATCGTCAACATCAATACCGCGGGCAGCTATATCAGTAGCAACTAAAACACGGGTAGTTTGAGCTTTAAAATTACTCAATGCACGTTGTCTTGCATTCTGTGCTTTATTTCCGTGGATAGCTTCAGCTTTAATATGACTGGCAACAAGAGACTTTACAACTTTATCGGCGCCATGCTTCGTACGTGTAAAAACTAAAGCAGTTTTTATTTTTTTGTCTTTCAATAGCTCCAAAAGCAATTTTGTTTTATTTCCTTTATCAACGAAATAAATAAATTGTTTGATAGTGTCGGCAGTAGAAGAGACAGGTGTGACTTCTACTTTTACAGGTTTGTGAAGAATAGTGTGCGACAATTTTACAATTTCCGCCGGCATTGTTGCAGAGAAAAATAGCGACTGACGTTTATGCGGCAGGGCAGCGATTAATTTTTTCACGTCATGAATAAATCCCATGTCGAGCATGCGATCCGCTTCATCCAATACAAATATTTCAATGTCTTTCAAGGAGACATGTCTTTGGTTCATGAGATCGAGTAAGCGACCGGGCGTTGCTACAAGAATATCTACGCCTCTGTTTAAAGCAGCAACTTGCGAGCTTTGGTTGACACCGCCAAAAATAACGGTAGAAGTAAGTTTAAGGTGTTTGCCATATGTTTTAAAACTTTCGCCGATCTGAATAGCAAGTTCTCTGGTAGGCGTAACGATCAGACTTCTGATTTTTCTTTTGTGATCAACCGGATGATGAGCTGTTAGAAGTTGAAGAATAGGAATAGCAAAAGCAGCAGTTTTTCCTGTTCCGGTTTGTGCGCATCCAAGCAGATCGATTCCATTTAAAACGATAGGAATTGCTTGATGTTGAATTGGCGTAGGAGTAGTGTACCCTTCTTCTTTCAATGATTTAAGAATGGGGTCAATAATGTTCAATGATTTGAATTGCATGAGTGATTTTTAAGCTGAAAAGAGATGCCGAAACAGAGTACTTTTCAAAAGCAGATCGGAAATTTTCAGGGATTGATTAAGGTGCAATGTACACTTTTTAAGTTAGTTATGAGCAATTATTTC
>CAYHCU010000342.1:0-3366 GCA_964355035.1 uncultured Flavobacteriales bacterium
AAGAAACTCAATACTACCCGTTAGAATGCTCAAAGGAAGCGAGTTTTGTAATTGAGATGGTGGCGAATGATACCACGCTGCAAAGATATATGACCGACTACGGCTATCGCTGCCAGGTGAGGCACGAAATAAAAAACTTGAAATAATTTTACACATCTTTGTAAAAGGTATTGTTTAATTGATTAATATTGCCAACGAATAATTCTCATAAAAACGACACATGACTATTAATCTTATAAAAATTTTGGAGAGGGTGTGAGCCGCAGTAATGCAGGTTCAAGGCAGTCGTTTGCCTATTTATTCCACCCTACTCCAGAACTTTTTTTGAATGAAAGACACATACTATTTTTCGCATGACTACAATGCGCGAAATGACAGCAAAATAAAAAAGCTATTATCAAAGCATGGCTTTACAGGATATGGTTTATTCTGGGCAATAATTGAAGACCTTTATAATAATGCGAACGCATTGCCAACGGACTACGATAGTATTGCATTTGATTTAAGAACGGATAAAAAAACCATTCAGGATATAATAACAGGGTTTGACTTATTTGTTATTGATGGTGATATTTTTGGCTCTCACTCAATTGAAAAAAGATTAGAAGAAAGGAATGAGAAAAGCGCAATGGCAAGGAAATCAGCACTTAAACGATGGAATAAGGATGCGAACGCATTGCCAACGCAATCCGATAGTAATGCTATAAAGGAAAGTAAAAGAAAAGAAAAGAAAATAGACTTCTCTTTGTTTTGGTCTGTTTATCCAAGAAAAGAGGGAAAGAAGAAAAGTGCTGAAAAGTGGAACAGGCTTAAAATTGAAACCCAACAAAAGATACTTGACACGTTACCGAAATTTTTAGAGGGGAAGGATTTAAAATTTGTCCCTATGCCGGAAACGTATTTTAATAAAGAGCGGTGGGATGACGAGGTGGTCGTATCAACTCAATCATCACCACCTGTTTTGGAGGCTAAAAGAACATCACTTGCAGAGGCGCAAGCGTTAAAAGACAGTTTCGGGTAATGGATTACAAGATAGAAAACAATTTAGTTCTTGCTGTGGTAAATAAGTTAGCCCCATACTTTGAAATAGAACTTGAAGTTTGGAGTACGGATGGCAAGAGTAGAATTGATGTAGTTCTTACTGATAAGAAATACAGGAAATCAATAGGCATAGAAAGCAAGGCTGTGGATTATAAAAGAGGGAATGATTTAGGTATTCATATTTTACAATCCATGCGATACGTTAAAAGCGAATTTAAAACTAAAAACGGGTTGCAAAAATTGCCAATATTTATTTGTCCTCCAATAAGTTATAATTACCTTATGTGTCCTGTTCCAGAAAGCAAGATTGAAGCAACCGGTGTTAATGGTATAAAGGCTGAGTTTTATCATGACAGACACCCTAAAAACGCAACACACCACACTGTTAATGGAATGATAGGAGCGTTTGGAATAGGTGAAGTAAGAACGCTGACAGATTACAATAAGCAGTATATCTACTTTACTATGTCAAATAAAATAATTTGGGATAGCAGACCGATGTGGGATGAGCAAAATAGATGCTTTTCAAAGACGGAAGTTAAAGGGCTTCACTTAGAGAATTACGAAAAACTAATAACTAAAAAACATGATTACAGTTTTTGATAATGTTTGGGCTAAAACGCCAAAGTATTCAACACCTGAAAAAGTAATTCAGTCTATACGCTCTTGCAGTATTCAAAAGCAGATTGATGGACTTAGAAGTGAGCATGACATAATTGTAAAGCAGGAACTAAAAAAGAAACTAATATCTATCCTGTTTGCTGGCAAATTTAGCGCAAGAGGCAATAAGAATATCGTTGAACATTCAGGGCTTTGTATTATTGATTACGACCATTTAGAGGATGTAAACGCGAAGAAAGAAGAAGTGAAGTTATTACCCTTTGTTTATGCAGCCTTTGTTTCGCCAAGTGGTGACGGACTAAAGGTAGTTTGTCGTATTCCTGCAAGTATAGAAAAACATCAAGGACACTATATTGCTTTAATGAATAAATTAGGGCAAAAGGAACTTGACAGCACAAGTAGGAATATAGAGCGTATATGCTTTGCGAGTGCTGATGCTGATATTTACTTTAATCCCAAAGCGGAAGAGTTTACTGAATACGTTGCAGAAGAAGTAAAGAACCTTATTCACGTTAAAATACAAAACACCTTTATAGGCACTGACTATAAAAAAATAAACATTGCAGCAAATATGATCCGCAATGCACCAGATAAAAAGAAGCACGAAGTTCTTTTGAAAGCTGCAAGGTTGATGGGTGGTTATATTGCAGGAAACTTAGTAGATGAGCAAGATGCTATAAATGTTTTAGAAAGCGAAATTCAGAAGCGGAATATTGTAGATTTTTCTTTAGCCCAAAAAACAATAAAAGACGGTATTGCTTATGGGAAGTCAGCCCCATTAGCCGACTTAGAAAGGGATGCAAAGGTTTATATCGTAAAACAAACAGGTGTGCTTTCGGTTGATACTGTTTGGGACACTATGCGCCATGCCTTTATTCACGGAAAGAAACGTGGCGAAACAACACACTTTAAAAGATTAGACCCCCACTTTACATGGAAGTCGGGTGAAATAACTTTGGTAATAGGAAGACCAAATGCCGGGAAGTCGGAATTTAGTTTTCAAATGATGCTGTTAAAATCTGTATTTGACGGTTGGAAGTGGGGTGTGTTTACTCCTGAGAATTACCCTGCTGATGAATTTTTCGACACGCTTATTCATGCCTACGTTGGAAAAACAACTGACCCGCATTACAAAGGTTCGCAGATGAGTTTCTTAGAATATCAGCGAGGTTACGATTTTGTAAAAAAACACTTTTTCTATATTTACCCAGAGGTTCACACGATTGAAGAAATTGACGCAAACTTTAACTACCTTATTGAAACTGAAAACATAAACGGAACTTTAATAGACCCATTTAATCAGTTGGAAAACGAAGGAACTTTAAGAGATGATAAATTCTTGTCTGAATTTTTAAGGCACAGGAAGCGCAGGGCTTTAGAGTTTAATCTTTGCGATGTAATTACAACTCACCCTAAAAACATGACAAGAAATTCAAAAGGTGAATATGACGTTCCTGATATGTATGATATTGCAGGTGGCGCAATGTGGAGTAACAAGGTTGATAACATATTGGTTGTAAATAGACCTTACTATATTTCAGACCCCGCAAATACGCAAGTTGATATTCACGTAAGGAAAATTAAGAAACAAAAGTTAGTTGGTGTGCCGGGTGTTTGCGCCTTAGATTATTCAAGAAAAACAAACCGTTATACTGAGGATAGCGAAAGCCCTTTTGAAAAGAATATTTCAGTTCAGGGTGAATT
>CAYHCU010000343.1:0-3361 GCA_964355035.1 uncultured Flavobacteriales bacterium
AAACGCTTGAAGCTATGGTCATTAAGATCGGTGCTAAAGTGGGTGAAAGCGGAAAGATCTATGGATCTGTGAACGCTCTTCAATTAGCTGACGCTCTCTCTAAACACGGTGTTATCGTTGATCGTAAAAAGATCCACCTTGACTCTGAACATATCAAAACGTTGGGAATGTATACGGCAATCGTAAACCTTCACAAAGATGTGAAAGCAAAAGTAAACTTCGAAGTTGTTGCTGAGTAATTAGCCATAGCTTGAAAATAAAAAAGGCAATCAATGAAAATTGGTTGCCTTTTTTGATTTCCGCTCGGTTCAGTTATTTAAGTTGTGTGGGTCGCTAAATGCTTCACGAACCTTTAGCTAATTCTGCGTCCTTTTAATTATTCAATAATAATTTTACCGGATTTGATTATTTTATGATCGATTTGTAAGTGGTAAAAATATATTCCTGGCGAAATTGTACTTAGTTTAAGATCTGTTGATTCAGCTTTGATTTGGAAAGATTTTGCCTGTTGCCCTACCATATTTATCAAGGTAAAATTAATGTCTTTAGAGAAATCTGTATTTGGAAGCATAATATTTAAATGATCAAATGCAGGATTAGGGTAAATATTTATATTGAAATAATTACTTGGGCTTTCAATGCCGGTAATCCGATTACAAAAATTGTTATAGCTAGTGTCAACATCAGCCGGCGACAAAATATAATCGCACATTCTGACTAATGCCACGTGTCCTGAGGACGCTTCATTTGGAACAGCATTGTCATCTCTGAAAAATTTGATAGAGTCGTTGGGGGCAGCTCCAATCACATAGTAATTCGGTGCATCAACGTAGCTGGTAAATAATGTTCCATTTACATAGACATTCATTTCTTTGGAAATTCCATTTCGAGTGATCACTATCTGCTTGTAGTTGGTAGTGTCAAATGCGCCCGGGCAAGTGCCGACGTTGCCATAAGGGTAGAAATTTAAGCAAGTGGACAAGGTGTAAATACCGTAGTCAGATGCACTGTTGGAAAAATCGATAATGCGATTGTAGCCGGTTAGTTCCTGAAACTTAAATATCATTTCAATGCTATAATTGTCTGTAAAAAAAGCTTTTGCTTTGAAGCCTGCATTATTTTCAAAATAAGTAAGGTTGATACTTGGTGTATCCGGACAAGTTGATGCCGGCATTATCGCATTGATTGGAGTGTTTGATACTCCAATTGTTTCAAGCATCGGTCCTCCTAATGGTACACTGTTAAATGGTGTTGATGAAAAAAGATACGTGTAAGTTTGCTGAGCAAATGCAGAAGTAATTAACAGTGGCGACAATATTAGTGCTGCAGTTCCCAGAGTACGAGTCAGTTTTTTGTAGAGTTTTTTCATGGCGTTTTAAATTTTGTATTATTGATGATTTCCGGTGACTATGTATTTTTGAAATATAATTAAACCTCTTTCCTATTTTGTAAACTTACTTATTTTTCCAAAGAAGAGGTGAATTTGCATATTTTTTATCGATCTATTGCTTCAATTGAAAAATTAAAAGGCGATTGGGTTTCCTAAAAATGAAAAATTGGGTTACTTCCCTGATTTCAGGTAATAATCCAATTTATTTTTCTGCTTTTTTCTTAGGAAGGCTGTCTTTTCACTGAATATTCTCCTGACGCTTCTGGAAAATTGGAATAGTGAGGCAGTAAAAAATAATCAGCAAACTAAGATTCTGCCGATAATGGAGATGTTAATTTTCTATTTTATCAACCCCAAACCTTCCAAAGCCGACGAATCACTTGGCTTATAAAGTAGTGTTTTGTTGAAGAGTGTTCGTGCTTCATTTTTATTGCCAAGATAAAAATTAGTCCACCCACTCATAAGCATATTGTCGTAATCAAAGGGATAGAGATTTAACGAAATATCGAAATATTTTTTTGCTGTAACATAATCTTTGCGATAATAAAAAATCAAACCTAAACGATAATTTGCCAATGAGTTTTTAGGGTCCGATTTTAATATAGCTAAATATGTTTTTTCTACTTCTGTCCATTGCTCTAATGCAGCAAGTGGAGTCACAATGGCCCACAATGGCTCTGTCGCTACCGGCATTAGTTTAATTGCTTTCCGATAATAGTCAACCGACTCTTTGTTTTTGCTCGCAAGGTAATACAACCAGCCAAGTCGTATATTCACTTCATAGGAATCGGCATCATAGGCACTAATCAAAGAGGAAATACTTTCATCATATTTTTTATTGGTCTCAAATTCGTAACTTTTCTCAAAAGCAGATTGTAGTTTTGTGTCTTGAGCGATAGTTCCTGTTACAATAAGCAATAAGATTATTGCAGGTAGTTTTTTTAAAAATTCCATTTTAAAGTTGTTGTGAAGAGGTGAATTGAATAGTTGTATTTACTCGGTTCAAGTAAACTTTGTGAGGTTAAATGAGAGAAGGTGCCTTGGCGTTGATTGTAAATATATCCCGGAATGAACTCCAAATGCTTTCGATAAAATTTCAAATTTAAGCCAACAACAAGTTTTACCTGATCTGAGGTATTATAAGTAAGGAAGCCCGTATTAGTTATAAAATTGGAATGGTTGCCATATGACGAATTCACTTCATACCATAACCATTTTTTGATTTTACCGCCAAATTTCTGAGAAAAAATCCAATCCTGTCTTGTTCCATCTTTTAAATAGGCTGCTGATGAAGTGGAATAAAAATTTGTATTGCCAAAAGGATAGTAAACTATAGATGCTTCGCCTATGTATTGTATGCTGTCGTTAAAATTGCTGATAGTACTACTAACAATTGGTTGAATAAATTTTAACCGCTTACTAATACTTAAACATCCGGCATAAGAATTTTGTCGAGTAATCATTGTAATCAATTGTTTAGTAGTCGAATCGGTTTGGCCCAGATACCCTGAAATATTTTGTTGATAATATGCAAAACCTCCGGTAAGATTCCATCCTTTTTTGAACTGATAGAATGCTGCAAAATTACCTTGGTAATGATAATTGTCAAATTGTTGTGATTGTGCAGTGTCTGTCGTTTGAACTACAAGGACTGCTTGAGTATTAAATGCACTGGCGCCATACATGAATTTTAAACGATTCAGTATGGTATGTTGTAAAAACGCATTTGCATATTTTACTCTCCCGTTATAGATGGCACCACCATAAATATTTTCAGCACCTTTTATATTGCTCTTTTCTCTTGATGTAATATTGTCGGTGAAAGATAGCCCGCCGCTGATAGAAACTACATCAATGGTTTTCTTCTTGTAATGAAGTTTTTCCTGCATTGACAATTGAAGATTCGATACGAATGAGTTGGCATCTTCAGTTCTCCCGGAAAACAAGTAAGTATAATATAAATATTCCTGT
>CAYHCU010000344.1:0-3346 GCA_964355035.1 uncultured Flavobacteriales bacterium
CACCACCTCCATTTTCGCGTGTGGAATAAAATGGATTAAAGGCATTTTGCATGATTCCTTCAGTCATTCCCATTCCATTATCTTTTATTCTTATTTGCAGAAACCGAGGAAGGATTCTGGTACTAATGCTGATTTTAGGCTGATAGCCTTTTATGCCTTCAATGGATTTTGCTTCTATTGATTGGAAAGCATTATTGAAAACGTTCAACAATAAACTTGCAATGGCAGATTGATTAACTTTTAACTCAGGTAGGTTTTTCTCAAAGTCATTGGTGATTTGACAGTTAATATCGGTTCGTGAAGAAAGTATTCCTCGTGAAGCAATGACAAGTACCTCTTCACAAAGTTTATTGATGTTTGTATTTTCTTTTTCGTCGCTTAATTCACCATCCTGAGCGATGAATGCTTTTGTTACTCTAAGTTCTAAAGAGCTGGTAGTTGCTGTTTTCTGAACAGATGAAATAATTTCATTACTCCATTTATTACTTACAGTGCTATCATTCTCAATTTCCGTTGAAAGAGAAAGGAGTTCTTGCGAATCTTCTGAGAGTTTATGAATTGTATTTTTTAATTGTCGAACCTTATCAAGAGCTGTTCTTGCTATTGCTTCGTATTTCTTAATGTAAGTCAGTTGAGTATTTGTTAATGCAAGTTCATTTTCTTTTAGTTTGATTTTTTTCTTCTTAAATTGCAAAAAGAGAGTCACTAATAATAGCCAAACAACAAATGAAATAGCTGCAGTTCTTAATAATTTGCCTTGTGTATTACTTAGAGCAGTTTTTTGCAAAGAAAGTTCTTTGATTTTAGCGTTTTGATCCTTTAACTTAATTTGTAATGAAGAGCTATTTTGAAGATAGGTTTTTTCCATCAGCTCTAAAGTGTCCTTTAGCTCAGATTTGAAAGTAGAGTCAAGAGAAGAATCGTATTCTTTTAACATTTCAAGACCAAAGCGATTTAGGTTTTTATTGACCAAAGCTTGTGCTCGGGAATCTTGATTTTCAATTAATGCTCTGTTGATTGGGTTGTATATAGGAGCATTTCTCTGACACATTGCTGAGAAATCAGATGTTATCAGAAAAAGTAAACTAAGGCCGAACCTAATCAAAGGAGAGTTGTTTTTTAAATACATACTGTTTAAATGGATTTTCTAAAGTACAAAGAGCATTATAACATATATGCTACTTTTTTGCATAATTATTAACGATACAATGTGTATGAAGATAAACTTGATTTATTCGGAAAGTTTGTTCAAATTGGACCTTTTAAAAGCCAATGTTATATTTTGCCAAAAGAGCTCTGAAAATTACCGGAATATTCATAACGAGTCTTTTGGTGCTCTATTTTATTTTCCGAAACCCGCTTCTGCATTACGTTACAGAGAAAGTAAGGAGTAAAATGAAGGTGGAGAAAAATCTTGTCTTAGAGGTTGGGTCGTCTTCTTTTTCCGGGTTTTCTACTGTAGCTTTTGGAAGAGTTTCCGTAATTCCTCAATCCGGTGATACATTATTGACGGCCGACAGCCTGCGGGTTCGACCTTCTATCTGGACTTTATTCGCAGGAACATTACGTATTAAGGAGGTCGAGGCCTCCGGAATTAAGCTCCAATTGGTAAATAAAAAGGCGGGAACTAATTACAAATTTATTGATCAAAGCAAGAAGACCGGGCCCACAGGTAAAGGATTTTCAGAAGGTTATTCTTATTTCTTTGCGCAAGTACTGAATAGGATTTTCAATCTCGCTCCTCAAAAAGCAGAAATAACGAATGCGCAATTAATATATGTAAATGACACATTGGAAAGAGGCATTCGTTTAAATAAGTTTCATTCAGACGTAACCTCTGTAACCGGAGAATTTGAAGACCTGCTAACGCAGAAAAAATGGGAGTGTAACGGTTCGTTTTCGCAAATTGCTCATCGTGTCGATTTGTTTATTTTTCCAACAACAGCTAGAAATTGCGACTTGCCTCTAATTGCAGAATTGACCGGAGCGTCTGTAAGGTTTGACACACTTCATGTAATGTTAGACGGCTATCATTATTCTAAGCACGAATTAAAAGTAAATGGGTTAGCATCTGTCGCGGGATTTCTTTTTCACCATCATCGTATTTCTGAAGATAGCATCAAAGTAAAGAATGCTTCAATTTCCTGCTCATTATCTTCTGATGCCAACTCGTTTATGCTTGACAGTACTTCAGTAGCAAGATTAACGGGAATTGTTTTCAAACCCTATTTGCGTTTTGAAAATTCAGGATCGAAGAAATATTCAGTGAAGATAGAGACGGATACAGTTCCTGCAAGTGTATTCTTTAATTCTCTTCCACAGGGAATGTTTGATGAAGTACGCTCAATTGAAGCTGACGGAACATTGAAGTTTTCGCTAAATTTCTTTTTAGATGCTTTGTATCCGGATGATGTAGTCTTTGATTGTACAATGAAGAAGAATAAATTTCGAATAAAGAAGTTTAATCAAAGTGATTTGATGAAAATGAATGGAGAGTTTTCACATTCTATATATGAATATGATCGCTACATTCGTTCTTTGGTAATAGGACCTTCAAATCCATATTTTTCTCCTTATTCTTCCGTTTCTCCTTATTTTAAAAATTCCGTGTTGACATCAGAAGACGGTAGTTTTTTCTTTCATAATGGATTTAATGAAGACGCTTTTCGAAAATCAATAGCTACAAATTTCAAAGCAAGAAAGTTTTTAAGAGGAGGAAGCACAATAAGTATGCAATTGGTGAAGAATGTTTATCTTAATAGAAAGAAAACGATTGCAAGAAAGGCTGAAGAAGCATTGATTGTCTGGCTGATTGAGAGTAATCGTTTGTATAGTAAAGAACGAATGCTTGAAGTTTATTTTAATATTATTGAATTAGGGCCGAATGTTTATGGAATAGGGGAGGCCTCGGAATTTTATTTCAAAAAGAAGCCTGAGCAGTTAAATTTACCGGAGAGTATTTTTCTTGCCAGTTTACTTCCTCATCCGAAATGGTTTAAGTATAGTTTTGATTCAACAGGGAATCTAAAGCCTTATCTGGCTAATTATTATCGAATCGTTTCGGATTTTATGTTGCGTAAAGAATTAATTACTCAAGAAGAGCACGACAATTTATTACCTAGTGTTCAAGTAGTCGGCCCGGCTCATGATTTATTAATGCCTAGCGATACTATTTTGATTGAGGAGGATGAAGTTTTCTAAGGATCTGCTTTCTAAGGATAAATTGATAAAAGTGTTTTGTGATTGCAGTCGAATTTGAGGCAAAAATGCACAAAACCGAAAATAGTAGCGCCTTGGTATTCAAGCTAAAGCAATATTGAGTAGCTTTGCATCAGTTGAATACTAC
>CAYHCU010000345.1:0-3340 GCA_964355035.1 uncultured Flavobacteriales bacterium
AGAAATATTGTGCGTAAACTAATGGAAAAGCCTGTAATAGTATGACTTTGAAATAGATTGACATTTTTTAAATCTACAATTTCTACAGTTATAAATGAATAAAAATTGCCTCTTAAACTTCAAACTTGCTAACCAATAATATTATCATTGCCAAATGGAAAACATTAATAATCAGTTAACTGTCGCGGAAATCAAAAAAGATAAATTTCTCGGTTGTATTTTAGGTGGAGCTATCGGAGATGCCTTAGGCGCACCAATAGAATTTTTATCTCATGAAGCTATCAAATTTAAATATGGGGAAGAAGGTATACAATCTTATGTTGAGTATCCAAACGGAAAAGGAGAGTTTACTGATGATACGCAAATGCTTCTTTTCACTGCAGAGGGACTTTTAAGAGCATTGCATAGATCGGTAATTAGAGGAATAGGTGGGGCTCAAACACAAATTACATATTATTCTTATTTAAGATGGTTACACACACAAGGCATTTCCATACCAAGAGCCATTGATTCCTATGGATTTGATGAAGGTTGGCTGATAAAAAGGAAAGAACTATTCAAAAGAAGAGCCCCGGGCAATTCATGTCTTTCTTCACTTGAAAGTGGAGAAAGGGGAACAATAGAAAAACCAATAAATAATAGTAAAGGATGCGGAACAGTAATGAGAATTGCTCCAGCAGGATTATTGTTTAATTTTAATAGAGAAGCCGCTTTTAAGGTGGGTGTAGATTTATCAGCGATAACGCATGGTCATCCTACCGGATACCTTAGTGGTGGATTATTATCTTCAATTATTGCCGATTTATCGAAAGGTTTGGATTTAGAAACATCTATTTCTAATGGATTAGAGCAGCTAATAAAATGGGATAATCACACCGAAGTATTTCAAATTGTTAATAAAGTGCTTGATATACACAGTAAGTATATCGGCAAAGAAATAACAAATTCAGAAATTGAATTGCTTGGTGAAGGATGGGTTGCTGAAGAAGCATTGGCCATTTCATTGTTGTGTTCATTGCATTATCAAAATGATTTTAAGAAAGCAGTTTTAACAGCTATAAATCATGGTGGAGATTCGGACAGTACAGGTGCAGTTACAGGTAATTTAGTAGGTTTGATGGTTGGAGAATCAGGAATACCCTACGACTGGAAGGAAAATCTTCTGTTCAAAGATATAGTTGAAGAAATCGGAAACGATTTGAGTATTGGATGTAAAAGTTATACTTATGACGAAGATGCAGAATGGCTTTTAAAATATCCCGGATATTAAAAATAATATAAAATGGAAAAATTGAATTTTATCACAAGACAATTGGCAAGAGCCGAAAAAAAGCGATTTGAAAACTATGTAATTACGCGAATTTGGCACAGATTAGATGACATGACGATAAAATTTGTTACTCAGCAATATGTAATTAGACCTGATGGCAGAGCTTTGACCGACATGTATTTCCCGCAATTTAAAATACATATTGAAGTTGATGAAAGACACCATTTAAATCAACAGGAGAAAGACCAATTAAGGGACTCAGATATTATTAATGCTACTAATCATGATTTAAGACATATCGACACCACAATTGGAATAGATAAATTAAATGAAAGGATAGAGGAAGTAATAAATATTATTCGAGAGGCAAAACTATCTTTACATAATTTTATTCCATGGAATATTGAATCTGAACAGAATCCACAAACCTATATTAATAATGGATTTATTGATATTGCTGATAATGTGGCATTTACTCATTCTTATTTAGCTGCCAATTGTTTTGGTCATAATTATAAAGGATTCCAAAGAGGAGCTACCCAACACCCAAATGAAAACAATAAACTGATTTGGTTTCCGAAATTGTATAAAAATGATGATTGGGATAATAGCATATCAGATGATGGTAAAAAAATATTTGAATTATGTGAAAATTTGGCTAAGAATAAATCACATGTTGACAATATTGTTAATGGGAAGATTCATAATAGAATTGTTTTTGCTCGAGTAAAAAGTCCACTTGGAGACGTTATGTATCGTTTCAAAGGAGAATTCAAGCTTGACCTAAAAACCTCAAATAGTGAAGACGGCCTTGTTTGGCAAAAAATTGAAAATAGAGTAAAAACATACGGAATAATACAATAAAAAAGAATGATATACCTTTTAATGTCCATTAAAAACTAAGTTTTAACCATCAATAAAATTGAAATGAAAGAAGTAATTGAAAAATTTCTTGAATCCACAAGGGAAGATTCATTTCATAGGTACAAATCCTGGGAACATTGCTATGAAGCGTTCGGAAATAAAGACAATTCTGGTGACAATTTAGCTTTGCATTTAGCCTTTTACCTTGCAAGCTGGGGAATGTATCGTGGATCAAGCGGACTTCTGTGGAAAGATTACAAAGTTCATATTGAAGCAGTTGAAATTATCCGGCGACATTCCCTACTTAGGAATGATTATAAAGGTGAAATTCCTCCTTTAAAAGAAGTTCTTGTTTTATTCGATGAGCTTCGCGAGTATTATTCAAAGTTGAAATACTATAACGGAAAGGAGGAGAAAGCAATTAGCGCAACTGATACACTAATTTCAAAAATAATTCTTGGTACTTTAGGCTGTTTGCCCGCTTTTGACAGATATTTCAATCTTGGTTTGTTCGAAAAAGAATATTCATTTGTAAACGAAAACAGTTTACAGAAAGTTTGGTCAATGGCTGTAAAAATGAAGCCCGAAATTGAAAACATTCAGGATTGGGCATTTCAAAACACTGGTGTTCAATATCCAGTAATGAAAATAATTGATATGTATTATTGGCAGAAAGGATTTGATAAAAACAGTAACAAAATAATATAACAATGAAAGAACTTAAATTTACGAATGCTTATTACATTAAACTCGGTGCAAAGGGCACATGGGCGGATAATTCAATTAAAGAAGGTATTGTCCGTTTTGAATGGAAGCAAGTTCCTTTACAAGATATTATAGAGGAAAATTGGGAAATCATCAAAAAGACGATCAAACAAGACTATGATGGCCGAGGAAAACAATCTGGTTCTTCACAAGACTATGAAGCACTAAAACGAATATGTGAGGCTTCAAATGAAGTCGTCTTTATCACGTTTCATAAAGGGAGAATGTGGTGGTGCAGTTTGGATAATTCACCTGTTCAGAAAGATGATATATCTAAATTTCGTAAAACGGTAAATGGCTGGACTTGTAATCCAAATGTTTCATATGCAAAACCATTATTATCAAACGAAATATCAGGAAAGATATCTAAAACACAAGCATTTCAGGGAACATTATGTAAATTTAGAGACAATGAGCTTGAAATAATTAACAGGATTATTA
>CAYHCU010000346.1:0-3302 GCA_964355035.1 uncultured Flavobacteriales bacterium
TGGGCGGCGGAGGGAAGAAGTCCGAGGCGCAGAATTTGAAGGAGTTGGGGTTTTAATTAACCACGAAGGGTACAAAGGTACACGAAGGTAAAATATGGAATTAAGATTGCCTGTCGGAGTTGCAAAAGCTTATTCAAGTAGCGCTCAACGAATTCGAGTGATGACAGAATATTGGGTGAATGACTCAATATTCTGTCCGAGTTGTGGCAATGACTTAAGCAATTTTGAAAACAATAAGCCTGTTGCAGATTTTTATTGCAAGAAGTGTTCGGAAGAATATGAGCTAAAGTCAAAACAAGGTGTTATGGGAAAGAAGATAGTTGATGGCGCATATTCCACCATGATTGAAAGACTGAAATCAGCAAATAATCCGAATTTCTTTTTCTTGACTTACGATAAATCTACGTTTGAAATCAAGAATTTCCTGACCATTCCTAAATATTTTTTTGTGCCAAATATTATCGAGAAGAGAAAAGCGTTAAACGTTACTGCAAGAAGGGCTGGTTGGATTGGCTGCAATATTGACATGAGCAATATCCCTCAAATCGGGAAAATATTCTATGTTCAAAATGGAGTTGCGAAAAGCAAGAATGAAGTTTTGGGTGAATGGAATAAAACGGAATTTGTCAAAACCACGCATGACATTGAATCAAAAGGCTGGATGCTTGATGTTTTACTTTGTGTCGAGAGAATTAAGAAGAATGAATATTCATTGGACGATGTTTACAACTTTGAAGCCTATTTGAAAGCCAAACATCCATTGAACAACAATGTCAAGGCGAAAATACGACAGCAGTTGCAATATTTGAGAGATAAAAATGTAATTGAGTTTGTTGGTCGTGGGCAATATAGAATGAAAATTCAGAAGTAACGGGAAAACACTGGGCTAACTGTCCAGTGTTTTTTATTGGGTGCGGGGGGCTGATTGATGGTGAGTCATGTCCACGGGAGGGGGGGCAGTGCGGGACGCTCCGCAGTCCCTGCCTGAGTGCGTGAAAGTCCACTGGCGTGGACTCCGCAATTAGCACGGAGTGCTTCCATGTACTGAGCGAGGGTTTCAACCCGAACGAGAGGCGGGATTATGCTGTTTTGCGAAGGGCTGATTGATGATGAGTCATGTCCGCGTGAGGGGGAGGAGTCGGTGCGGGCTAAATCTCTGCCTTAGTTCGTGAAAGTCCACTGGCGTGGACTCCGTGATTAGCACGAAGTGCTTCCATGTGCTGAGGAAGGGGTTCACCCCGAACGACACGAAGAACGAGAAAACACTGGGCTGAATGTCCAGTGTTTTTTATTGGGAGCGAGGGGCTGATTGGCGATGAATTATTTTCGGTTTACAGTTAATGCCTAGAAAAGATATATATTTTTCTAGGATAGATATTAAAATAAAAAACGACGCAGAAATTGCGTCGTTTTTTATTGAGGGCAAGAATTAATAAACAGCACCTTCTTTTACATACCCCGAAGCAACTAATTCATCTTCAGTTACACGTTGGTAAACAGGAATATTATCTACAAATCCAGCATGTTCAGTTTGACGATCTAATAAAGTGCAAATCCCAACAACTTTACCACCAAAACTATTTACAACTTCCACTGTATCTTTTACGGTTCTAGTAGTTGTAATCGCGTCAGTAATAATTATTACATTTATCCCTAGTGAAAGCTTTTTTATTAACTCAGGTCTGCCTGTTATTCTTGCATGAAGGGTTCTTTTCTTTAGTCTTGCTATTAGAGAAGGAATCCCTGTTTCGGCAATAATACTGCCCATTAAGGAGATTGCGCCAACTGGACCAGAATCTTTATCAATAAAGACTAATCCGTCCACAGCCTCTGTTGAAGAAATCTTGTTAATTGTTTCAATATACCAATTAGTAATTGAGGTAACTTGCTCTGGCGTAGTTGATAGATAATCTAAGTTGAAATAGTATTTACTTATTCCACCTTTATGCGTCAATGTATGTGTACTAGAAGTGATGGCAGGTTTAATCCAACTTAAATCAAAAAAGAGCTTCGCTCGTTCTTGGATGGTGCTTCTCCACTCTAAAACGACAACAAGACTTGCAATTGCTATTGCAATTGCCCATAATACAGGATTAAAGAAAGTATTTAATATATCTGACATTTTGTAAATCTCCTATTATTCTAGCCCATTTCTTGCTTCTAAATATATTAATAAACTTGCAATTACGAAAGCGATTATCCAAATAACTGGGTTGAGAAATATATCCAATAAGTCCATATTCTTCTTTAAATCATCAGTATACTTGTGCCAAGAATAATTATCCCTGCGCTTAGACTAATGAATAGTCTCCAATACTGGATAATATTTTTTTTCTTTTTTTCCTCGTAAGTTTTATAAAAGAAAACTGCAACAGCATCAAAAAACAATATTAAAAGAAGTGTGCTTATTGTAGTGCCCGTAACTGTTTCTCTTGGCGCAGCATCTAATATAGTATTGAGGCGAGACGTTGTGTCTAGCAAAGCAGCCACCCAAAACGTTATAGCCACAAAAGCAAATTCAGAACCAAGTTTTCTGAGATCATCATAAATTGCCTTTTTAGAAAATTTATAAAAATACCAACTAATACTATAATGCCATGCGTATAAAATTGGCGTTATAACCAATACCCATAATTTACCGAGTGACATGGGTATATTCCTGGTTTTCAAACTCCGAATTTATCTTTCTAAGTGCACCTAAATAAGTACTAATAAGTTCGTTGAATGAAGTGTAAATTTCCAGTTCGTTCAAGCTTTCTACTTTTTCACTGATAACAATCAAAGTTTTACCAACTTGCTTGAAAATAACATCCCTAGCATCATACATGGAATTGTTATAGCCGTTGTCTCCAGATATATTATCGAAAATATCATCTAGAATTAAGTTTAATAGAAATATTAGAGACTCAGATGACGATGATTCATATTCTTTTAATTTCGATTGTAATTCACGAATTACTCCACTAATTGTTTGCGGATTTTTCTCTGCTAAAAGAATGGATCCTGTATCAGAAAATAATTTGCCAATATTTCGATTTGTCATACAAATACTTTAGACCTCCCTTTGGCAGTATTGGGGGCGAGAAATAAAAAAACGGAGTTTAAACAATATACCCATATTTAGGGGCAAACCTAAGAAAAGCCCCATATATGGTAGCTTTTTATTATTAGTTATTATAGCACTCCCTTAATCAAAATCAATATATAAAATTTCGTTGAGGGGCTGATTGGTGGTGAGACATATCCGCGCGAGGGGGATGGATCAATGAATGGCGCAATCAGTTTTTTTCGGGGTGCGGTAA
>CAYHCU010000347.1:0-3290 GCA_964355035.1 uncultured Flavobacteriales bacterium
CAAGTACTCCCAATATAACTAGTAATCGAATTCGACTATTTTGCATCCTTAGTCGATCGCTTCAGTTGTCTGGTTCTTTTTAATCTTTGCATTCTTCACCTTAGTTGCAAATGTCTTTGCAGGTTTAAATGCAGGGATGTTATGTTCCGGGATGATGATTGTAGTGTTCTTAGAGATGATTCGTCCTAATTTTTGGGCACGTCTTTTAATAATAAACGAACCAAATCCGCGTAAGTATACATTCTCTCCATCGGACATTGTATTTTTAATCACTTTCATAGCCGCTTCAACTGCTTGTAATGCAACAGTTTTTTCGATCCCTGTCTTAGTGGAAATTTCGGCTACTAATTCTGCTTTTGTCATTTCTTTGAGTATTAAGTCATTAAATATTGGGCGGCAAAGATAGCGCTTCAAATTAAATCCAAAAATCTATTGTGATAAATTTTGCAAAAGAATGCAAAATAATTTTTTAGCAGGTAAATTACTGTTTATCAATATTTTAAACCGAATATTATGACTAATTCACTAAATTATCCAACATATTTTATCAACGGCACCCTAAAAAAGTCGTCATTTCTGAGTCGGCCGACCTCGATTTTACTAACTTCGTCGAACAGGCAAATCAAAAAATCCTGTTTCAAAAAGTTGATGAAAGAGTTCGGGGAAAAGGTGATTTTTTGGTATCAAAAAAACAAGCGTGACTTACCTTGGAGAAATACGAAAGACCCTTATAAAATATGGCTTTCAGAGGTTATATTACAGCAGACCAGAGTGGATCAAGGCTTAGCATATTACAATCGATTCACGGAAAGGTACAAGAGCGTGACAGAGCTTGCAAAGGCTACTGAGGACGAAATCTTGAAACTTTGGCAAGGCTTGGGTTATTATTCGAGGGCGCGTAATTTACATCATGCTGCAAAGGACATTGTAAATCGTTTCAATGGTCGTTTTCCTGAAAATTTCGCGGATATCCGTTCACTAAAAGGAGTTGGAGATTACACAGCAGCGGCAATTGCTTCATTTGCTTTCAATTTACCTCATGCAGTTGTAGACTGCAACGTATTTCGAATTTTGAGCAGATATTCAGGAATTGAAACTCCGATTGACAGCGGACAAGGAAAAAAACAATTTACTAAGCTGGCCAATGACCTATTGGGCATTCACCCGCCACAGCTTTTCAATCAGGCTATTATGGAATTCGGCTCACGTCAATGTAAACCGGTTTCTCCGGATTGCATAAATTGTCCGTTACAAACCACTTGTTTTGCTTTTGAGAATAAAGTTGTCAATTCGCTTCCGATAAAATCAAAGAAAATTAAAATCAGGAAACGTTATTTTCATTACCTTGTCATTCGCGAAAAGGGCAGTTTTTTTGTTCGTCAACGAAAGGAAAAAGACATCTGGACAGGGTTGCATGATTTTCCACTGATTGAAACAACAACGGCAATCACTAAAAAGAAAATTCTTGCATGCAACCAATGGAAAGAACACTTCGAAAATAAAAAAACAGAATTGATTACAATAAGTCAGGAGTACAAACATATTTTAAGTCATCAGCATATTCATGCAAGGTTTTATGAAATAAATGCTGACTTAAAATTATTCAAAGAGAACAAACAACAGTGGAAGAAAGTCAATTTAAAGACAGTAAAGGAATTTGCTGTACCCAGATTAATTGAAGAGTTTCTAAAAAGCATGTGATTAAATCATTAATATAATAAACAGCAATAAAGTTCCTGCATAAGTGGTTTTCAAAAATCGAAGTGCTGAATTATCTTTGTTGCCATAAATATCAAATAACCTAAATCATAAAACAATGAGCGGAATTAACAAAGTTATCCTAGTAGGAAACGTAGGGAAAGACCCTGAAGTAAAGTATCTTGAAGGTGGCATTGCAGTAGCAAAATTCACCTTAGCAACATCGGAATCATATAAGAATAAGGAGGGCCAAAAAGTGGATCAGACGGAATGGCACAATATTGTTATGTGGAGAGGCTTAGCAGAAATTGCTGAGAAATATGTACGAAAAGGAAAGATGCTTTACATCGAAGGGAAAATCAGAACACGTCAATATGGCGAAGAGAACAACAAAAAGTACTTTACTGAGGTTGTTGCAGATCAAATGACGATGCTTGGTGGTCCTCGCACTGATGGTTCAGAACAAGTAGGAGCAAATGCTCAACCTGCACCTGAAATGGCCTCAGCGGCCGGAGTGCCGGACGATCTTCCATTTTGATCTCTGAAAAATAGTTAGGAAACAGGCTCAAAGTTTTTTTTAGCTTTGCGCCTGTTTTCTATTTTAGCCACCTATAACAACACACCTTGAACCCCGACAGTTACCCCTTATTCATAGTTATGCAGGATTATTTAACAATATTAAATCCCGCCTTTACTCTTTCTGTATCATTTATTGCTGAAATAGTAGTTTTATTTGCTCTCTTACTATTTTCAGGATTTATATCCTCAGCAGAGACAGCGTTTTTTGCGATTACTCCCGTGCAACTCTTTGAGTTAAAGGATTCTCAAAAATCGAGACACAAATTTGTTTATGATTTGCTGGAACGTCCAAAAAGATTGCTTGCAACTCTTTTGATTGCAATAAATTTTACAAATATTGCTATAGTTGTTCTTTCCTCAATTTTAATTGAAACAATATTTGATTTCAATAAACATCAAACACTGGGATTTTTTATTCAGGTTGTAGCGGTAACATTTGTAATTGTTTTGTTTTGCGAAGTGATGCCAAAAATTTACGCCACTCAAAATCCGCTTCGTTCAGCTTTAAAAAGTGTTTATCCGGTTTTTGCATTAAGTAAAATACTGCGACCATTAAGTGCAGTTTTGATTGCATCGACTTCAATTGTTGACCGACGTTTCGGGCAAAAAAGTTACGATATTTCAGTTGATGAGTTAACACATGCAATCGACATCACCAGCGACAAGAGCACGCTTGAAGAAGAAAAGAAAATTCTGAAAGGAATTGCCCGCTTTGGGAATATTGATGTGAAGCAAATTATGAAATCGCGAATGGATGTGGTTGCTTTTAACAAAGACTTAAAATTCAGTGAGCTGTTTCCTTTGATTCTTGAAAACAGATATTCCCGTGTTCCTGTATATGAAAATTCTTTTGATTCAGTGATAGGTGTTTTGTGTATTAAAGACCTTCTCCCCTATTTAGATCTTCAGAACGACGACACTTTTCAGTGGCAGAAACAAATGCGACCGGCCTATTTTGTTCCTGAGAGCAAGAAGATCAATGATCTGTTGCAGGAATTTCAGGAGAAGAAAAA
>CAYHCU010000348.1:0-3270 GCA_964355035.1 uncultured Flavobacteriales bacterium
TTCAACAGTAAGTTTTTTCTTTTGTTTATTTAGTTCTGCTAAATACTCGATAATTGCATCCCGAACTTTTAGAGCTATGGTGTCCCATGGAGAAGAAGTCATCAGTGGGAAAGAATCACCTCCATTCGCTAAATAATCTGATGTAAGAACACGATATGTTCTTGTTGAATCGAAAGCAACATTACCTATCAAAACATTCGTTGCTATGCTGTCTTGAATCCGCATACGAAGCCCTGAAACCGGTGCACCACCTTTTAGAGCGATGAAGTTAACTAATTTTTTGACTTCAGAACCTGTCATGGTTAAAATAACTATTTCATTCTCAAAAGTCATCAATTCGAAAATATCACCTCTGGTAATTTCACCTTGCGGCATACCTTTCCGCAAACCACCACTATTAAAGACTGCAAAATCGGCTTGCTTATTATGCATTTGCGTAGCTATTAAACAAGCATCTGCCATAAAATTTCCTAATCTGCTTTCGGGATTGCCTCGTTCGAGGGTTGTTGTACTCACAATCAGGACTTCACTCATTTTATCCTTCATTTTTTCTCGAAACGGTGTAATCTCTTTGTATAGAGTGGAATCGACTTCTGTGAATGATGTATCAGTAAATTTATATTGAGAAACTTCTTTATTTGTTATTTCAAAAGAACTCTTGCAGGAATTCAATGCAATCAGAAGAAAAAATAAAAGTGGCAGCTTTGCTTTCATTATTTTATTTTTAAAAGGGTAGCAATGATAGAAAATTTATTTCAATTTGTACCTTCACAAAAAAAATATTTTTAGGATGATAAAAAATGAAATACAGATTCGGGTTCGGTATGCAGAAACTGATCAAATGGGTTATGTATATTACGGGAACTACGCTACTTATTTCGAAGTCGCTCGTGTGGAACTCTTACGTTCTGTCGGATTTACCTATAAAAAGCTGGAGGAAGACGGAATTCTGCTGCCTGTTTTGGATTTTTCAATAAAATATTTCAAGCCTGCTTTTTATGATGATCTGCTCGTTATAAAGGCCTCCATTTCCGAAAAACCAACTGCCAGAATAAAGTTTCAATACGAAACATTCAACTCCGATGGAATTTTGCTCAATACAGCAGAAACGACACTGGTTTTTATCAATCGAAAAACAAATAAACCAATGGGGATACCGGATGATATGGTGGAGGCTTTGGGATGGTGATCAATTGATAATGGATAATTGACAGCTGACAATTGACAATGCGCTATCCACTATCCACTATCCACTATCCACTATCCACTATCCACTGTCCATTATCCATTATCCATTATCCATTATCCATTATCAACTATCCATTAAAGCTCTATACAGTTCCACCATCGAAGCAATGTCTTTCTTATTCACTTTCTCATTAGGTGAATGCACATTTTCTTCTGCAGCTCCTATAAAGCACCAGTCAATTGGGTAAGGTTGTTTTTGAATCTCTGTACCATCACTGCCACCGGCATTTTCTACTTCAAGCTGAAATGGAATTTTACTTTCTTTAGCAAGCTCTAATATGGTTCGAACAAATTTCTGTCGGGGAATACCACTGTCGCGCATGGAGATGACAACACCTTTTCCGAGATGAACACCTTCCGTTGCCCAGGTAATATCACTGATTAATGCTTTTCGGATATTGTATTTCTCGAATAAAAATTTCGTCAGAAACGGAACACTGCCGCCACCATGCTCTTCCCAACAGGAAAAAACAATGGCACCATTTGTAATAGTTTCACAAAGTTGTAAAGCATTCCAAACTCCTAATCGGTTGTCCATGTAACTACATTGAACACTTTCCTCTTCTTCGCGCCAGTTAGGCTTAAAGGAAAGATCAGTACCTCGTTCAATTTCACGATAAAACTCGTAGGAAAGATCGCCCTCTGCACTTTTTCTTAAGACACAATCAATTTCACCCTGGCTATCAGTTCCTGTCAACCGAAAACCATCTTCCGTTTGTGGTCCACCAATTTTAACGAGTTGTTTTCCATATCGAACTGTAAAACCGATATTGTCGATGTGAGCATACACTGCAGTTCGCGGCTTACCAAAAATAAGAATAATGCAATTTTGAAAGTCATCACCAAAAAAAAGTTCCGGTTTGACATTCCACTCTGAATTGTGCTTATTTATATAGTCGAGAAGAAAGGCGTGTATCTGTTCTTCATTTCCGGAAGGAGAATGAATTGAGCAGAGCGTTTTGAGAAGTTTCATTGGGGGGAATTAGTTTGATGTATTATGTTTTTATTTTTGTTCAAAGTTCAAAGTTGCGGTGTATTTAGTTGGTAGCTATCAATTTTATAAAAAAAGACTATTTCTTTTACTGTATGTATTTTTTTAGGAAGGTAATCCATTATCCATTATCCATTATCAATTATCAATTATCTTCAGCCTCCGATACATTCGCACAACATCGCCCTCAAGCCAAAATTGTTCCGTTAAAGTTCCCACGAAGGAACACGCTTTTGTTCCATCATGCAAATCAAATGGAGCGGTGATTACACGAATCTCATCCCACAGATTTGCATTTACAAATTGCTGATGCAAATTTGCACCCCCTTCAACAAGTACAGATTGCAAATTGCGTTCATATAATATATGAGTGACTTGATTTAGTATTGAAGTATTGAAATCAATCTTGAGCCATTCATTAGTTCCCTTGACTTCGTTTCTTAGTGAATTGAATATCAAAGTAAAAGCTTCGTCATTGAATATCGTATTTGAAGATGGCAATGCTAATTCTTTATCAACGACCAGTCGCACAGGGTTTTTCCCTTTGAAGAGTCTTACCGTTAGGCTAGGATTATCGATTCGGGCTGTCGTTGTTCCGACTAATATTGCGCTATCTTCACTTCGCCATTGATGAACAAGTTTGTTACTAAGATCATTACTGATCTTTCTGTTTTCAGAAGTAAGATGGAGTGGAGCAATATATCCATCTTTAGATTGTGCAAATTTCAAAATAATATATGGTCTTTTTTTCTCATGAAAAATAAAAAAGCGTTTATTGAGTTCACGACCTTCTTTTTCAAGAGCTCCGATTTCAACTTCAATTCCGGAATCTCGAACTTACTTTATTCCACTTCCGGAGACTATAGGAAACGGATCAACATTCGAAATAACAACTTGTTTGAAATTGTGCTTTATTAGGAGATCACAACAAGGTGGAGCTTTTCCGTGATGAGAACAAGGTTCCAGATTTACATATATACTAGAATGAGGAAATAAATTACCAAAGCCGTTTTCGATTGCATTGGTTACCG
>CAYHCU010000349.1:0-3255 GCA_964355035.1 uncultured Flavobacteriales bacterium
TAGGACAACTGCCTCTGAAGCAGTTTATCTTGGTTCGAATCCAGGTCCCGCAGCTGCTGATTTTATAAGTAAAAACAACTATAATAAATTATTATTACAAATTATCTTACCAGTAATTTATGAACACACGAAGAATTAAAACAACTATATTCGACGAGGAATGCTTGTTGGAAATTATGTACTTCTCAAAACTAGATGGTAAGAAATGGAAAGAGATTTTTGATCTATGGAGAGGATTAAAAATGGGCATGAGGGAATATCATTCTCATGAACCCAATTTTCCAGAAGGGCTTTCAGAAATAGCTTTTTGTCTTTGGTCTGGGTCAACTCGATTTATGTCTGCGGTTGGATTATCAATTACATCATTTGACACTTTTAACACTGAAACAGGTAGGGCGGAACAAATCAAAGCATGTAGCGTAAAATACGACTTAACTTCATTCGGTCCAAAATCAAAATGGGATGATTTATATTTTCTTGATTTTTATAATGAAGGCAAAGTTGACGGTAAGTTTGATATTTACCATATACCAAGTAAATTAATTTACGAAAATAAAGTAAATAGAAATCAAACACTCAAAGACCAGCAGGGAGAAAAGCGAAGGCCTCGTTTTTGCATAAAGAAAGACATTATTGCAAAAAATAAAATAAAACCTATTGCAACAAAAGTAAAAGTCTGGTAATTATTCCATTGCTCTCATCATTTGTTTTCCAACAGCCTCAATAACTGGAACACTCACAGAGTTTCCAAACTGTTTATACAAAGCAGAGTCTGCTAATTTTGGTATTTTATAATTACTAGGGAAACCTTGAATGCGAGCACATTCTAGTGGGGTTAATTTTCTAATACCTTTCTTATCTTTAATAATCGGCACATTATGTCCACCAGTCCCCATGTTTGCTGTTAGTGTTGGACAAACACCACTTTTGTTTTCTCGGACATATTGTCTACGCCATTGATATACCTTTCCTTCCTCTTTTATAAAATTCTTTATTCTGTCAAACAACGGCTTACCTTTATAATAGTATTTCTCAGGTACATTTTTCTCCAGTAAGTCAGTAATTTTAACGGTTAATTTTACTGGGTCAGGAAATCTAAATTTTTCAGAATAATCTTTGTTCTTAAAACCTACAATATATACTCGCTCTCTGTTTTGTGGAATATTTCCATACTCCATACTATTCAAAACTTTTATTTTTAAATGATAACCCAGATTTTCTAGTGTCTCTTGAATAATTCTAAAAGTTTTACCCCCGTCATGGCTTTTTAGATTTTTTACATTCTCAAGTAGAAAGCCCTCGGGCTTTCGTGCGTCAAGAATTCTTGCAATATCAAAAAATAAATTTCCTCTGCCTTTCTCGTCATCAAATCCTTGTCTATATCCGGCAATAGAAAAAGCCTGACAAGGAAACCCGCCTAAAAGAAAATCAAATTTTGGTAAATCGTCAATTCCAATTTTTCTAATATCTTCAACAACTAATTTTGAATCTCTAAAGTTTAGATCATAGGTATATTTACATTGAGGCTCAAAATCATTTGCGAATACAGTTTTGAATCCAGCATTTTCAAAACCTAGTCGTATTCCGCCAACACCTGCAAAAAGGTCAATCGTTTTAAATCCATGTTTTGTCTTTTTAGAAACAATCTTTTCAGGTTTATCGGTTATATTGCTTATGACTTGAACAACAACACCCCTAACTTCAACATCAGTTCTAAACAATGTCGGCATACTTGGATTTCTTGCCTCAAGTCGGTATCGTGTTTTTTCTCGATATAGTTTTTTTAGTGTCGCTTCATTGTCATCAATAATTGCTACAACCGTTTGACCATTTTCTGCGACAGACTGCTTTTTTATCACGACAATATCTCCGTCAAAAATTCCTTCGTCAATCATACTTTCTCCGACAACACGCAAGGCATAGTATCCCTCAGCTGTTTTAATAATAGGATTAACTATGGATATGCTGTCTTCTACGTCCTCTATTGCTTCTATCGGATAACCCGCAGCAATTCTTCCCAAAATTGGAATTTCTACAATAGATTTTATTTCTTTCCTTAACGAAAGACTTCTAGCAGAATTTTCGGACTTTGAAAGATACCCTTTTGCTTTTAGGGAATTGATATGTTCGTGGATAGTGGAAACAGCCTTGAGTTTTAGTTTCTTTCGTATCTCTTCAATAGTTGGAGATATTCCATTTTCGGAAATATAAGTATTTATAAAATCAAAGACTTGTTTTTGTTTTTTTGTTAGGTTTGACATATTGCTTTAAAAATCAATTTACGCCACACTTTTATTATAACCGAACGGAAGCCGAAAAACAAAGCGAGGTTATCCACACAACAAAGAAATGAGCAATATCGACAAGAATTTTGCAAAATAATGTTATAATCAGTTTATTAGAAAGTCGAAAATATTAACTGACTAAAAAACTATGATAAAAGGAAACTTTCTTGGTGCGGCAATCGTTGCAACAATCTACACAGTATATATTTTAATGAATCCTAGCGCAGTGTCTTCGAAAACAGCATTTGTATTTGCATTGGTGGTCTTGAACGCTTTGACTATTGTACTGATGCATTTTGCATTCAAGGGGTAAAAAGAGTAATTTGAAATAGATTAATGACTTCATACAAACACACTCAAATAGGATATCTGATGCTGGTTGTTACGTTGGCTGTGCTGATGCTCTTCGCATGGGTTTATATTACGACCTCGTCCGAGCCTCTTTCGGTCGACTCCGGACCAAATTTTGCCATTTCTGTCATAATGGTATTAATTCTGTTTATTCTTGCATCGTTTGCCACGCTAACAGTGTCGATTGATGAAAACTATCTTCGGATCAAATTTGGTTACGGAATTTTCGCGAAGAAGTTTGCGCTTAATCAGATAGCTTCAGTTCAATCAGTAAAGAATCACTGGTACTACGGTTGGGGAATAAGATTGTGGCTTTGGCCCAAAACGTGGATATATAATGTTTCAGGTTTTGATGCGGTAGAAATAACTATCAAAAACGGAAAAGTCTATCGAATAGGTACGGTTGTTCCCGAAGAACTTGAAACTGCGATCAAGCAATCTATAAATTCTTAATCGAAAATATACGCCACAAAGAAAAATTTCACCCCCGCCAAATCAAGGAGCAAGGAACATTTTCCTTTGGTGTTGCCGAGTGAAGCGAGGCAGTGGTGAAACGATTTATAACATGATATATTTACAAAATGAAAAACCTAAAATTCACAAATTTGGCTGTATTTAT
>CAYHCU010000350.1:0-3222 GCA_964355035.1 uncultured Flavobacteriales bacterium
GTCGTTGTGGGTGTTGTTAATATTGAGTATGTGTTTCATTGTTTGGAATAATAAATCAACAATGAAAATCTGAAAGAAAATGATTCAAACTTTCTGTTAAAACCCTAACATTTTCCCAATTGATAACAGTTGAAGAATTACTATTGAATTTAATTCCTTCTTCGCTAATCCAAAGAGCTAAATTTAAAATTGCATACATTTTTACATAACCTATTTCTTGTATACTTAGTTGTTGTTGTTTAATCAATAATTCAGTATAATATTTACCGTTAATTGAATTATTCCAGCAAGCAGCAATTTTTCCCATCAAGTCAAGAATGTCCCCTCTCCTCAAATAATCAATATCAACTAGTCCATTGAATTTACCATCAAAAATCATTACATTCTTAGAAATCATGTCTTCAAAATACAATGAAGGTTTGACACTTTTTAGGTGTTCTGAAAAATGTTGTACGACAAAATTAATGTTAAGCAATGAAGCATCACTTAATACATTGCTATTCTTATTTCTATTTGCAATTAATCTTTGTTGTTCCATAACTGGAGATTCCGGACCATCTTGACCCCTCATTCCGATTCATGTTGACCCCCCATTCCGGCGAAGCTGACCCCCCTTTTTCGACCAATTTTTTGGCTTAAAAGAGGAAAAGCGACTGACATTCCGACGCATGTTGACCCCCTAAACTGGGACTGACATTCCGGCGCATGTTGACCCCCTGATTGGGACTGACATTCCGGTCGCGAGGCTTCGCGGTTGACCCCCCTTAAGTAAAGTTGTATTAGGATCTGAAGAATATTTGCTTTAAAAAAAAGCAAACAGATGGCTTCAAAACCTAAAACTATGGACACTCTATTGGTGGTATTAAAATTAGCCGAAGGCGGCTGTAAGATCAAAGAAATTGAACGCAGGACCGGCGTTGCTCGTAATACAATAAGAAAGTATTTGCGTCTTTTAGATGGGCGGATTTTATCCAAATTATCGACATCCGAACTAAACACGCTACTTTACGAGAATGATAACGCCCCACTAAAGAGCCGGCGTTATCAAATACTTCTCGATCATTTTAAAAGTAACACAGGCGAGTTAAAACAAACAGGTGTAACGCGTCAAACTTTGTGGCTTGAATATAAAGATAGCAATCCTGAAGGTTTTTCATATAGCCAATATTGTGAGCATTTAAAGGCGTTTCAACACAACAAAGATGTTGTTATGCACTTGGAACATATCCCAGGTCAGGAAATGATGATTGACTATGCTGGAGATAAGATAAGTTATGCTGATACAGATACTGGAGAGGTTATTCAATGTGATGTTTTTGTGGCTACTCTTCCATTTAGTGGTCTTACTTATTGCATAGCAGCCCATCATCAACGAACTCAAGATGTACTCCATTGTATTGGAGAAGCCTTGCGTTATTTTGGAGGTATTAGCAAAATCATCTTATGTGATAACATGAAAACGCTCGTTACTCGCAGTGATCGTTACGAACCTCTTTTCACAGATTTATGTTATCAACTCGGCGCTCATTACGGTAATGTTTTTCAGGCTACCCGGCCATCTAAACCACGAGACAAAGGCATGGTAGAAAATCATGTCAAAATTGTATATCAGCAGGTATATGCACCATTACGCAAAACGATATTTTATTCATTGGGAGAGCTTAATGCTGCTCTATTAAGCCGTATAAACTTTCTTAATAACAAATCTTACAAAGGGAGTTCATTTAGTCGTATATCAATTTTTATAGAGCAAGAAAAAGAACATCTTCTTTCACTACCATCTCAAGCCTTTGTGATGAAAAGGAAAGTAACACTAACGGTTCAACGTAATTATCATGTTCAACTCACCGAAGATCACCACTATTATAGCGTACCGTTTATTCATGTTGGATTAAAAGTAGATGTGCTGTATGATCAACACAGCATAGAAATTTATCTTAACAATGAAAGAGTCGCATTGCATCGCCGTACTGGACATCATAGTTGCTACCATACAGATCCAGAACACATGCCTTCCCATCATCAACATATTGCTTCACAACGAGGCTTTACCAAGGAGGATTTTTTATTAAAAGCAGAAAAAATAGGTCCTTCCACATTAGCTGCCATACAGCGCGTGTTACAGTCCTCGTTTTACCCCGAACAAAACTACAAAGCTTGCAATGGAGTTTTAATGCTCGCCAAAAAATATGGAGCTGAACGCATGGAAGCAACTTGCAGTAGGATACTGCAAGGAAGTCGCGTTAACTACACACTCATTCGTAACATTTTGGTAAACGGAATGGATAAAATACAAGATGTACCATCTTCCCAAACCTCCATCATTCATGAGAACATAAGAGGATCACAACATTATAAATAAAAACTAAAAACATGAACACATCAGAAACATTGCATCAACTTCAAGAGCTAAAACTCAGAGGAATGGCTGCGGCCTATCAATCACAATTAGACTTGCCATTGGATCAACACCTAGAGGCACACGACATGGTTGCACAACTCGCCCAAGCAGAACTTGGACGACGTTCAAATGAGCGAACATCATATTATGTAAAACTTGCTAAGCTTCGTATACCTGCAACACCCGAACAAGTAAAATGCAGCCCTTTGCGCAATTTAACCAAACAACAACTCGCCGTGCTTCTGCAAGGCGATTACATAAAGCGGGGGCAACCTCTATTGATTACCGGACCTACGGGGTGCGGGAAAAGCTATTTAGCATGTGCATTGGCTCATCAAGCATGTCATCAAGGTTATCGTGCACAATACTACAGCATGACTCGATTCATTGAAAGAATTACACTCTCTAAGCTAGATGGAACATACCTAAAATTATTAACTCATCTAGAGCGAACACCACTAATTATATTAGATGATTTTGGAATACAGCCAATCGATCAAAACACCCGTTTAACCATACTCCAAATGTTGGAAGACAGATATAATAGACGATCTATTATCATTACATCTCAACTCCCCGTAAATAAATGGCATGAATACCTTAATGATCCGACACTAGCTGATGCTATTATGGATAGACTGACTGCAAAAGCAGTCCGTATTGAATTAAAAGGAGAATCTTTAAGAAAATTGGAATCATAACCTGACAAAATGTAACTTTGTATTATAAACCCCATCGTTCTTTAGTTCCTATACAACTCCACTAAACCTAAGGGGGGTCAACATCACCGGAACAGGGGGTCAGCTTCACCGGAATATCCA
>CAYHCU010000351.1:0-3217 GCA_964355035.1 uncultured Flavobacteriales bacterium
CCAAATCAAAGGGCCCCAAGGTAAAAATTGGAGATTATGTTACTCTGGTGATGGTCTACAAAAATGATAAGGATTCAATACTTTTTGATTCGAGAAATGGTTCTTTGCCATTAAGATTTCAGCTTGACAAAATACCGTTTCAAGGAAGTTTTGAAGATGGTTTACTGAATTTAGCGAAAGATGACAGTGCTACTTTTTTTGTTCCTGCGGATTCATTGTTTTCATATTTATTTAAAGGGAAATCAGGAATGGTCGTTTCACAGGAGCAGACAGGTTTTATTCCTAAATCAATGGTGAAATTTGACATTAAAGTTCTTAATATTCAAAGTGCGCAGGAAGCTGAGGAAGAAATTGTTTTGAAAATGAGTGCGCAAGAAAAACAAGAGCAGGCTGAATTGAATAAATATATTTACGATAAAAAGATTACGGAAAAAGCAACTGCTGATGGCTACTATTTAATTATGCGTGAACAAGGAAAAGGAGAAGCAATCGACAGTGGGAAAATAGTAACAGTAGAATATGAAGGCAGGTTTCTCAATGGTGAAATCTTTGACGGAACGAAAAAATCAGGCAAGCCGTATAGCTTTGTTAGTGGTGCGCATCATGTGATCAAAAGTTGGGAACTTGCTATGAAAGATTTGCATGGTGGCGATAAAGTAACAATTATTTCTCCTTCAATATTAGCGTATGGAGAAGAAGGCATTCGGAATCCTAAGAATGGAACATTTATTGTTCCTCCGTATAAAAGCCTGGTTTTTGACATCCACATTTTATCGGCTGAAGATGTTCCTGCTGTCAGTGGTCGATAAAAAGTATAAATTTTATTCAGGCTTTGACTACAATTGTTCCGGCAATAAAATCGTGAATAGATCGGTTTTTTTTGTCGAATATAATAGATAAAACATCTAAGAAATTCAGAAGTATAACAATTTGATTGATGAAACTTAATGATTTCGAGCTCGTAAGTATGCGTAAATATTCAAGAAAAGAGTGAACCGTGAGGAATTGAGGTTGGTTATAGATAAAAACTGTAATTAAGGTTGAAAGTAGAGTAGGGATGACGAAAAAGATATTTCGAAACGTTGCTCTGCTTAATTTGAGCTTGCTGTATTCATGACTAATTACTTTTAACCCCATTAATTTCTTTCCAGGAGTAGCTCCGAATTTGTATTCAAAAAAGGGTTTATAAGCAACTGTGAAAATAGAGATTAGCAAAAGCACTTTAAGGTTTTTGTACTCAGTAATATTGAAGTATTCAAGAGGTAAAGTAATGGTAAAAATGATTAATGTGTCAATTGTGAGCGCAATAAATCGCTTAAAGTTTGAAGCATATTCAATCTTTTCGTTGTCATTTAAGGCCGGCTCATCTATAATAAGTAATGTCATTTGTTATTAATCTGTATACAAATATAGCTTATGTTGAAAGCTAAAAGTGGCTAGGAAGTTAAATTTATCACTATTTAGGTTGTGGATATTGCCTGTTCAGCGTATATTTTTGCTCGTTGAGCCAAAAAAATTATGAAAAAACGGTATTATAAAGTACATTTGATTAACCCATACCAAATTAGAACCATCGGTTCACCCTAATGAAATTCAAAGCAGTTTTACTATTATTAGTTTTCTTTGCTTTTGCCTGTAAAAAGGAAAAAGGAGCAGGAATTCCTACTTCAGGGGTTTTAACTACCGGTACTTGGGTTGTCAGCAAACTTAGTATTGACGGGACTAATATTACGGACTCTTTAAGCAGCTATACTTTTGTTTTTGATACCAATCATGGGATAACTGCTGCTTCAGCTTTAGGAACGACCATAGGCGAATGGTATATAGAGACTGATGATGATTCTGAATTTAGAATTGTTTTAGGTGACAAGGCTCCATTAAATAACCTTAGTAAAATCTGGCATGTTCGCTCAGAAAGTGAATCGAAAGTCGAATTGTATGATGACGAAGATGGCCATTCTGATGAGTTAACATTTAATAAACAATAGTCAGACTGCCATTGCTATTTGGGTTAAATCAACGAAAATTTCTTGTGAAAATCAGCGTTCGTTATTTGCCAATTAAAAATACAGCCGGCTTTTTATGAAAATCAATTTTCTGTGTTTTCCAATCATGAATACTTTTTGTCCGAATGAATTCATCTTTACTTGTCAGCTCAAAAGCAATGCACAACCTTGTTTTATTGTCAAGTGATTCGAGAATATCACCCAGCATTTGTTGGTTACGATAAGGTGTTTCTATAAATAATTGTGTTTGATTCTTCTTGATTGCATCTTTCTCCAATTCTTTCAACTTCTGCTTTCTCTGAATGCTTTCTCGTGGCAAATAACCATGAAAGCAAAAAGATTGTCCGTTCATACCACTCGACATAAGCGCCATGAGCATTGATGAAGGTCCAATTAAAGGAACAACTTTTATATTTTGTTCGTGTGCCATTCTCACGAATTCACTCCCGGGGTCAGCAACGGCAGGACAGCCGGCTTCGCTCATTAATCCAATTGATTTGTCTTTACGCAGGAGGGAAGCTAATTCAGAAATTGATTTGGCATCCGAATGCTCGTTCAGTTCATGAAAAACAAATTGTGATTGCGGAATTTTGGTCCCAATTTTTTTTAAGAATGCCCGAGCAGTTTTCTCATTCTCGACCACAAATTCATCGATTTCCCTCACAATTTCCAATGCAGATTCAGGAAGAACATCATGAAAGTCTTCAGCAAGAAATGTAGGAATTAGAAATACAACAGTAGCCATCTTTATTTTTTTATTTCCTGCGCTAGAAAATTTTCACATGCTTTCTCGAGCATTTCAAACACTTCAATGAATCCTTCATCGCCACCGAACCAAGGGTCAGGCACATCTTTGAGTTTATATTCATCCACTAGTTCTAAAAATAATTGAACCTTTTTTTTATCATTATCATTTCTAGCTAATTTCAAAACATTCGATTTGTTAGAATCATCCATCACAAAGATGTGATCAAATTTATCAAAATCCGTTTCAGTAAATTGTCTACCTCTCAAATCACTTAAGTCCACTCCGAATTTCTTTGCAGTCTGTATGGCCCGACTATCCGGCGCTTCACCCACATGAAAATTTGCTGTCCCTGCCGAATCCACTTGAATATTCAATTTGCGATCAATAATTTTCTTCCGTAAAATCCCTTCCGCCATCGGCGACCGACAGATATTTCCTAAACAGACCATTAGTACTTTTGTCA
>CAYHCU010000352.1:0-3194 GCA_964355035.1 uncultured Flavobacteriales bacterium
AAATTTGTTTTGGTGTAGGAAAGCCATTCGGACAAACAAAAGTAGTTGAAGCAGGAGCAGTGAATGTATCCGTTCCACATACAAACATATGCAAACCATGATCGTCTTCGCCACGAACAGTAAACGGACCGTAACCTGTGTTAGGAGTAGATCCCGTTACACGGAGTCTGCCATTTTCTACGCCGGCTCCTGTCTGTGGATATTCTGTTGGTCCACCATTATATGTTTGTAATGCATACCATGATAGTTGAATGTCCGGCAACAAATCACAATCTGCCGAACCATCTGCACACAAACAACCTGTTGCATCGGTTAAATTACATTGCCCGTAAGAGAAATTAAATTGGCAAAAAAACAGTGCTGATAATAGTAGAATTTTGATTTTCATGCTTGCTGGTTTTTTCAGTATTTCATTTATTAACTATGAGCAATGGATGATTGATACAAACAAACTTATTAGGAATTGCGTAAATCAAAATTACCCCGTGCTTCTTCTCAAATATATAGGTTCGACTTGGATACCAATATGACGGAAATCACGTCTATGGGATTTCGGAATTCGGAGTCTGCTAAATCCGCAATCCGCAGCCCTCATGACTCTTATCATGTTCCAAACAGGAATAATATTGGAATTTTGGGAAATATCTATACGTAAGCCGTCTTTTTCACTGATTAACATAATCATCATCAAAACTTCAACCCCGTAATTTTATGAACGAGAAAATAATTGCTTTTTTAAAACAAAATACGTGTCTTACACTTTCAACTTGCAATAATAATATTCCCTATTGCGCATCTTGTTTTTATGCTTTCGATGAAAATGAAAAGATGCTGGTATTTAAATCAGATGCAACTACAAACCACATTAAGCAGGCTATCCTGAATAAAAAAATTGCAGGTTCTGTTTCACCTGATAAACTCGAGCCTACAAGAATAAAAGGAATACAATTTCAGGGAAATTTTGTTGTGCCTGAAAATGATCTGCTCAATTCATTAAAAAAAATCTATTACGGAAAATACCCTTTTGCAATTGGTTTTTCAGGGGACATTTGGGCTTTGGAGTTAACACATATAAAGATGACAGACAATACCCTTGGATTTGGAAAAAAAATTGAATGGGAAAAAGAAGTTAAATAGTTGTGTTTTTAAAAGAATTTATAGGATAATAACCGGATTTTCTATTAAAAATGGAGAGAAAGGGGTTTTCGCATCAGAAATTCACCGGTTGGTAAAATTTATTTTGGATAGCGAAAAGATTGGTGTATTTTTATCTAAACTACCAAACGACTAAACAACCATGAAGGAGACTTTTTGTAGATTTTCTATTGTGTTTTTTATTTTGATTTCTTTCGTCTCAATGAAATCATTTGCCCAATTAACTGTCAATACAGCATTGACACCACAACAACTAGTGCAAAATGTTTTATTAGGCGGAGGAGTTGTAGCTTCTAATGTTACGTATAATGGTTCAGCAAATGCAATCGGTTCATTTAACGGTGCAGCTTCAAATATTGGTTTAGCAAGTGGAGTGTTAATCACTTCCGGTGATGTTGCTTTTGCGCCGGGCCCAAATAGTATGGGAAGTGCAGGGCAAGACAATCTTTTACCGGGAGATGCCGATCTTGATAGCCTCTATCCCGGTTCTCCTACATTTGATGGTGCTGTTCTTGAATTTGATTTTATTCCACGTACCAATATAATTTCGTTCCGATATGTTTTTGCTTCTGAAGAATACAATGAATATGTGTGTGCTTCAGTGAATGACATTTTCGCTTTTTTTATTAGCGGTCCCGGTATTGCCGGTATTCCAAACATAGCGAGATTGCCCGGTGGTTTACCCGTTGCGATTGACAATGTCAACAATGGAACAGTAGGTGCTATGGGTTCCGCCGGCCCGGGTTGCAACCTGAGTAATTCAGCTTATTTTGTTGACAATGATACTCCGCCCGGTCTTACCGTAGAATACGACGGCTTTACAATTGTGCTAACCGCTTCCGCAATTGTTATTCCTTGCCAAACGTATCATATTAAGATTGCAATTGCTGATGTTGGCGATGGCGTTTTTGATTCAGGTGTATTTTTAGAAGCGGGAAGTTTCTCTAGTGGCACACCGGTCTTAGCCGATGCACAAGCAGGAGGAAGTATTTTTGGTTGCGCTCCTGTGGTTATTAATTTTACAAATACAAGTACAGGGGCAAGTTCGTTTTTATGGGATTTCGGTGATGGAACTACATCTACTGCCACAACACCTTCTCATCTGTATAATCAAAACGGCACTTATCAGGTTTCACTTATTGCTTATGATCCTTCTGCCTGTCACCTTGACGATACAGTTCAAATTACTGTTACAATAGGAAATTCAAATGTGGTTCCGCAATTTACTTCCAGTCAAATTCGATATTGTGATTCGCTTGTAATAAATTTAAACAGCACCTCAACAGGAGCACAAATATTTAACTGGGATTTCGGCGACGGAACTGCTGCTACAGGTAGTTCATTTTCTCATGTCTATAATTCATCAGGAACATTTCAAGTTGTTCTTATGGCAACAGATACAGTTTGTGGTGTGAGCGATACTGCTCAGCAATCATTTTCTTTCACAATTCCTCCTGTCGTTAGCGCTTTTGCAACGGTAAGTTCAACACAAGGGTGCATTCCGTTCAATGTTAATTTCACCGATGCAATTATTGGAACACCGCAATTTCAATGGGATTTTGGTGATGGTTCTGCAATGTCAACCACGTCCAATCCATCGCATACCTACACTGCTATTGGGAATTATACAGCCACATTGATAGCAATTGATACTTCAATTTGTCTTCGTCATGATACGATAACATTAAACTTAGTTGTAACAACAGGCAGTGCCATTCCGAATTTTTCTGTGACGCAACAACCAATGTGTGATTCTTTAGTTGCCACTCTTACCAACTTAAGTGTCGGTGCCCACCTTTATAATTGGAGTTTTGGTGATGGAACTTTTGCCACCACACAAGATGTTTCGCATATTTATAATCAGCCGGGGTCGTATCAAATTCTACTCACAGCAACAGATACAATATGTAATTCGAGTGATACCATTTCGCAATATGTAATCGTCAATCCTGTACCGGTTGTAACCGCTGCAATCACAAGTGATGTAACCACAGGTTGCGCTCCATTGCTCGTAAATTTCACAAACTTAAGTTTAAATT
>CAYHCU010000353.1:0-3176 GCA_964355035.1 uncultured Flavobacteriales bacterium
TTATAAAATAAAGATTGCACAGGATGGAATCTATCGACTAGGGCTTAACACATTAACGTCTGCAGGTTTTGCTGCTTCTACTCTTGATCCACGGAAAATCCAACTTTTTCATAATGGTCAAGAAGTGCCGATTTATTTAGAAGGAGAAAGTGACGGAAGTTTTGATGCTTCTGATTTTATTGAATTCTTTGGGAAGAAAAACGATGGTAGTTTTGATACAAAACTTTACTCAGACCCATTGTATCAACCAGCGATAGAATATAGCGTGGCAAATGATACATCTGTTTATTTTCTGACATATAATCCAACCACAACAGGATTGCGTTTCTCTCTTGTTAACACCAACAATTACTCAGCTTTTACACCGGCAGATTATTTTATCCGGGAGGTATATACCGGCGGTATTGACGTTCCTAATTCCGGACTTCTTTTCGGATACAATAGAGGAAGAAATGACCAGTCAATTGAATTTACTGAAAGCGAAGGTTGGGGAGCTGTTTTCGGAAATTTTAGTGCAGGAAATTATCCTATTACTGTTTCTGTTCCAACAGGAAACATTTACCCTACAGGACCAAACATTGAAGTCAATACTACAATTGGAGGTGTAAATAATCTTCCGCATAATTTAACGATTTCTTATCAGGGGAATAATTATGCAGACACAACTTATTATGCACAAACATTACGCAGACTTTCTTTTTCACATCCTGCTTCCACATTTACTTCCGCTACTACTAATTTTACTTTCAGTACAAGCACAACACCATTTACGAATACAGATTATAGTATGCTTTATAGTCTGTACGTTCGGTATCCACACACTTTTAATCTGGAAGGAACGACCTCATATAAACTTTATGTACCAGATGCTTCAGGGCAATCAATGACCCGAACCGACATCACCAATTTTAACGGTGGCTCTGCTCCTATCCTATATGATTTAACCAACAATCGTCGCATACTTGTCAGCCAATCAGGAGCAACCTATCAGGCACTTATCGGTAATGATGGATCAGCGACACCAAAATTGTGTTATATCGCCAATCCAAACATTATCGGAACACCTTCGCTTACAAAAATTTCATATATTCAGAACAACCTGGGTTATTTTAATGACTTTAATTCAATGGCAGTTGATTCGGCATTTTTAATAATTACAAATCGCGGATTGTGGAATCAAGCAAGAACCTACGAAGCTCATCGGGACATTACAGAACATAATCATGCTTTACTGATTGACGTTGCAGAATTATACGATCAATTTGCGTATGGTATCAATATGCATCCTTTAGCAATTCGAAATTTTTCTCACAAGATTCTTGACACCTGGACAGTTGCACCACCATCGCACATGTTTATTTTAGGGAAATCCATTTCGGCTGCAGACTTTAGATTAGATCCAACTCAAATGAGTCAATGTTTTGTTGCATCGTATGGTGTTCCTCCATCTGATATGCTTTTTACAGCAGGAATAAATGGGTCTGTGTGGGCACCAAAGATTCCAATCGGAAGATTAAGTGCCACCAATGGAGACGAAGTTCTCAATTATTTAGATAAAGTAATTGAATACGAAGATGCGCAAGCAGGTCCGCCTCAGCCGTGGATGAAAGAAATTTTACATTTTGGCGGTGGTGATGATATTACACAACAGAATCAATTAGCAGGATATCTGAATAACTTTAAAACTATTTTGGAAGACAGTTCTTTTGGAGGACGCGTTACGACTTATCTTAAATTCAATAACGATCCAATTCAATTTAATTTGTCTGATAGTTTGCAAAATCAAATTGATTCTGGCGTTGCTTTGATTACTTTCTTTGGTCATGCTTCGGGTGCAGGATTTGACGCAAGTACTGACGAACCTGCAGCTTATTCTAACCGTGGGCGTTACCCTATTATTATTGCGACTTCTTGTTTTACGGGAGACTTTCACACATACAGAAAAAGCGTAAGTGAAAAATTTGTACTTGAACCACAAAAAGCTGCAATTGGATTTCTTGCCAGTGTCGGACAAGGAATTCCAAATTACTTGAATGATTACTCTCGCAACTTGTTTGAAAATGCATCTTACTATCATTATGGTGCAACGATTGGCCAATTAATGCAAGAAACAATTATTAATTTAGAGCCATTCGGAGATGAAGGGCATAAAATTGTTAGCAATGAAATGTCATTCCAAGGAGATCCATCACTAAAATTCAACTCATTTAACAAACCGGACTACTCCATCACGGAACCTCAGATTAATTTTTTTCCTCAAAATATCACAACCGATTTAGACTCATTCAGGATATCGATTACTACTCGGAACATTGCCAAAGCCGTGCAGGATTCATTTATTGTAAAAGTAACACGTACTTTTCCGGACAATATTGATTCGGCTTACAGTTACAGAATCGGGCATTGTTATTACTCAAATACAATTTCATTTAATGTTAATACAGGTGGCTTTACAGCGGCAGGATTAAACCGAGTTTCTGTTGAAATTGATTTACCTGACTCTGTGAATGAGTATGACAATTATTTCAACAACATTGCCTCAACACAATTTTTTATTACGTCCAAAGACATTGTTCCGGTTTATCCGCCGAAATATGCAATTCATCCTTACAATACAGTTACGTTGAAAGGCAGTACTTCGAATCCATTTGCGCCGGTTACACCATACAAATTCGAAATCGACACAATTGATCTTGATATTAAAGATGCAACTCCGGGAGCTCAGACTAGTCCAATGTATCGCTTCTCGACTGTTTCTGATAGCGGTGGTGTTATTTCATGGGCACCGCAAAACTATACACTCCAAGATAGCGTAGTCTATTTCTGGCGGGTCGCAAATGATTCTATTCAATACGACACTGCAAACTTTAAATGGCAACAAAGCTCCTTTCAATACATCAATGGGAAAACAGGTTGGGCACAATCGCACTTCTATCAATTCAAGGAAGACTTGATGACCAACATTATCTATGATACTACAGCAAGAGCATTTGAATATGTGTATAACAACTATTCATTACGAATCTATACACTTGGCCAACCCAATGCAAGTAATTTCAGGGATGTAGGATATTATTTTAACAGCGCTCCGAAAGAGTACGATGGTTGCCAGGTTGTTCCGGCCGTAATGGTTGCAGTATTGGATTTAATTTCATTAGAGGCATGGTCAACCTGCG
>CAYHCU010000354.1:0-3158 GCA_964355035.1 uncultured Flavobacteriales bacterium
AAAATGTGGCTACAGATTCTGTTTATTATGCAACAAATGAAGGCATCTATTTTATTCGGGTAACAGATGCTAATGGCTGTATTAATTATTCGGATCCAAAATCAGTTTCCTATGACAATATTCCTCCTTTAGTCAATGCTGCCGGACCTGCTGCTTTTTGTGAAGGCGGCGAAGTAGAGCTCTCTACAGCACCCGGAAGTAATTTTATGTGGTCAACCTCTGATACGACAGCGTTAATTACTGTGAATACTGCCGGACTTTACTTTGTAAGTTATATCGATCAATACGGTTGCCCTAAAGTTACAGATACCATTTCAATTACTATCCTCACTAAACCTGTAGTTTATATCGGTCCTGATACAACAGTATGCCATGACGTAGCTTATGTCCTCGATGCAGGTTCCGGCTTTAACAATTACTTATGGAATTTTGGCACTGCTTCTCAATCAATTTCCGTGATTGCTACTATTCCATCAGTGGATACTCAAATGGTATTTGTTTTTGTAACAGATACAAATGGTTGCACTAATAGCGATACAGCCATTGTGATATTTGATATCTGTATTGGAGTTGATCAGTTAGAGTCAGAGAATAATGTTCAACTTTTTCCATCCTTCGTTCATGCAGGCGAAAAAATATATATCCAAACTCAGACTAATGAAAACACTCTTTGCTTTTTTGAACTCTCAGGAAAAGAAATTTACAGAAGAAAATTCTCAAATAATTTAGAAGAAATTGTTGGTTTTTCACCCGGTGTTTATCTATATAGTGTCATTTCGCCGGGCTTTGTTGGAGTAAGTGGGAAGATGATAATTCAATGAAAACTTCTTAGTTGGGCTCCTTTTATGTCTATTTCTCTCTTTTTACAGAAATAGCAAATGAATATGTTAGATCTATGTGACTTATTTAGTGTTTTTTTTTAAATAATAGTTAACTTTGCAACAATGAATTCTTTCAAAAAGGTAATTGTCGTTTTTCTTGCTTCGCTTTTAATGGCGTCGACCAGTGGCGTATTTGTAATGGTTCATACTTGCATGAGTTTAAAGAAAACGGAAATTTTGTTTTCAGATGAACATAAATGTTGCAAACAGAATAAAAAGAAATCTCCTGACGGATCCAAGATTGAAAGAAAGTGTTGTACAGTCGATTTTCAATATCATAAGTTAACTATCGTTTCTTCAACAACAGAGAAAAATGCAACTCCTGTATTTATAAGTAATGAGGTACCGGTTTCTTATTTTAGTTTTATAATTTTTAATAATGATAATCAACTCTTTTATTATTCTCCTCCATTAACCAGTGTGGATTATTCTATTGCATTTCATCAGCTTTTGATTTGAGAATTAATAGTCAGTCTGAGTAAAGGGTTTATTCTTGTGTCAACATTTATTTTTTATGATGCAATATTTTTCAGTCGTCAAAAAATGTATCGTTTTTGAACCGGTTGAATATAGACTTCAATAAACAAAGGAAGTTAGAATATATTTACTCACTACTCACTAATTACCGCTCACTTGACACTAAAATCAAGCAAATCAATTAAATCAGCTAAATCCTAGTCCAGTCCTTCACTATGAAATCAAAAATAATAATCGCAATAATCCTCTCTTTCAGTTTGCCCTTTCACTCAAGTGCCAATAGTTTGATCACCGGAAATGTGAGTGAAAAAGGACAACCAAATTCCCCCATTGTCGGTGCCAGTATTTATTTTCCTACACAAAAGTCAGGGGTATTTACCGACAGTCTTGGAGGTTTTTCCATTGAAGTAAAAGATATTCCGCCATTTTTAGTCGTCGTAAGTATGCTCGGCTATAAATCAGATACTATTAATGTTACAACCACAAATCCGCTTTCAATTTCTTTGGAGAAAAATATTGAATTAAAAGAGATAGAAGTAAAAGCAAAACGCGAAGATTTGTTAATCTCTACCATTCAGCCAATAAATATTGAAAAGATCAATCAAGGAGAGTTATTGAAAGCAGCATGTTGCAATCTCTCAGAAGCATTTGAAACCAATCCTACCATCAATGTAGCTTATAAAGATGCCGTAACAGGAGCAAAGGAAATTCAACTTCTGGGATTGTCAGGAATCTATTCACAATTGTTGACAGAGAATATTCCAAACATGCAGGGGATTGCCGGGATCTATGGTTTAACGTTTATTCCCGGACCATGGATGGAGTCTATTCAGTTAACGAAAGACTCCGGTTCAGTTGTAAATGGATATGAATCAACCACTTGATTAATCAATATTGAGTTTAAAAAGCCGCATGAGAAGGAGACACCGAAGTTTTTTCTGAATTTATTCACAGATGAGAAGGCAGCTTTGGAGCTGAATACTTTTTATAAGGTGAAAGTATCGTCAAAAGCAAGTACAATTTTTATGGCCCATGGCAGATATATGAATCGAGCTGAAGATTTTAATAAAGATGGATTTATGGATATACCGGACAATAAACAAATCAATCTTTATAATCGGTGGCAGATACAAGCAAGCAGTCGGTTAGAAATGCAAATTGGATTAAAATTTATTGCGGACAAAATAGAAGGAGGTCAAATGTCAAATGATATTCCCGTTTTGTCAAGTAATCATTCCGGTGAATTGTATAAGACAAATGTTGATACAAAGAGAGCTGAGGCTTATTTGAAAGTCGGAATTTTGTTTCCTAAACGACCTCAAATGAGTATTGGAAATATTTTTCAGATAATTTACCACGATATGAAATCTAATTTTGGATTTAAAACCTATAATGCCAACGAGAAGTCATTTTACTATCAGACCATATTTCAGAATTATTTTATTAAAGTAAATCATCAATATAAAGCCGGTGTGACAATTAAGTCTAATGAAGTTAACCAGGTTTTTATGGGCAGTAGTTTCAGCCTAATTCAAAATATTCCCGGAATATTTTTCGAATATACTTACAGTTACTTAGACAAGTTCACTTTCATTTTGGGAGCAAGAGAAGATTATCATTTCGACGACAACTGGATTTTTACGCCACGTGCTCATGCCAAGTATAATTTCACAGAGAACGCAATTATCCGGGTAAGTGCAGGAAGCAGCTACAGAAGGCCATATTTGATTGCCGATCACATTTCTGTGCTTGCTACATCTCGCAGCTTATTTCAAAGTGAGCAAATAAATGCTGAAAGAG
>CAYHCU010000355.1:0-3145 GCA_964355035.1 uncultured Flavobacteriales bacterium
TAAATTTATTAAATATTTTTACTTTTTTAAAGGCAGAATCACCTGACATAATTTGTTTTCAGGAATTTTATAATACTGACCGAAAGGCTCCGGAATTTAAAAATTCTGATACCGTAAAATATTACTTGAATGCAAAATATTCTCACATTGAATATACTATTACATTAAGAAAAACGGATCATTGGGGAATCGCAACTTTCAGTAAATATCCTATTGTTAAGAAGCAGGAAGTACATTTTGCTCAGAAAGGTGGAAATATTTTTATTATATCGGACATTAAAATCGGAGAGGATACCATTCGAGTTTTTAATACCCATTTGGAAAGTGTACATTTTGGCTGGAACAGCTATAAATTTATCGAAAATCTGAATAATGACGATGTCCAACAAGATGAATTAAAAGGAGGAATCACCATTTTAAGACAGCTGAAAAAAGCTTTTGTAAAACGTGCTACCCAGGTAGAGATTTTACACGATTCAATTGAAGCAAGTCCCTATCCGGTTTTGGTTTGTGGAGATTTCAATGACACTCCTTCTTCTTACTCTTATGAAATTCTTGCCGATAATTTAAAAGATGCATACAAAGTAAGTGGACGAGGATTTGGGAAAACCTATACCGGACCATTTCCCTCTTTCAGGATAGACTATATTTTTCATGATGACAAAATTGAAACAACCGCTTTTCGGACAATTCATGAAAACCTGTCTGATCATTTTCCTATCAGTTGTATGATGAAAATTAAAGAACCTTAGTATTTTCGCAGAAAAATTTCAGAAAAGTAAATTGACTTTAGGTCACATTGAATCTACGTTTTAATCTGCGAAATCCGAGAAATCCGCGGGAGCAAATTAACTGCATTTATTTCCCGAAGATACCGCGGATACGCAGATCTAACGCAAATTTTACGAAGAGAAAATATGTTTCTATTAGGTTCAGCGGCATAAATAGACACAAATTAGGCGCGTGTTTTTGTTCACTCCCCGGAAAATGAATGTGACCCCCTTTATTGTCGTCACTTTTATTGTCGTCACCTTTATTGCCGTCACTTTTATTGCCGTCACCTTCAGGTGACGGAGAGAGCAATACACACCAATCCGGCTTTAGCCGAAAGCGTAACTTGCAATTTGGATGCTTCTGAATTGAAGCTACATTTTTGGCTAAAGCCGGATTGTAGTTTATTCTTATACCGTCACCTAAAGTTGACGGCAATAAAGTTGACGGCAATAAAGAGCTGGATTTAGAGTTCTTTTTGGTGACTATAATCACTATTTACGTTGGCTGCTACCACAGTTTTTTGTATTTTCGCCACATGAATTCCGGGTCAACAGTTTCTTTTCACACCTTAGGCTGCAAATTAAATTTTGCAGAGACATCCACGATTGCTCGTCAGTTGAAAGAGGCCGGATTCAAAAAGGTTGAATTTGAACAAGGAGCCGATGTTGTCGTTATCAATACCTGTTCGGTAACTGAAAATGCCGATAAAGAATGCAAGACCATTGTCAGACGAGCTCAGCAAGCCAATCCTGATTCTTTTATTGCTATCATAGGTTGCTATGCACAGTTAAAACCGGAGGAAATTTCTTCTATTCATGGTGTAGACTTAGTTCTTGGGGCTACGGAGAAATTTAATCTGCCGCATTATCTGGAAAATTTGCAAAAGAAAGAAATGACTGAAATTCACTCTTGCGAAATTGCAGATGCGACTTCTTTTACTTCCGCCTATTCTTTTGGTGACAGAACACGTGCTTTCCTAAAAGTGCAAGATGGCTGCGATTACTCTTGCACCTATTGCACTATCCCACTTGCTCGTGGCAACAGCCGAAGTGATGCGATAGAGAATGTTGTCAAAAATGCTTCTGCCATTGCTGCTAAACAGGTGAAAGAAATTGTATTAACAGGTGTGAACATCGGTGACTATGGTATTTTCGACACAAAAACTTCAAAGCGTGAAACCGATTTTATATCGTTGATAAAAAGTCTTGATGAGGTTGAAGGTATTGATCGATTCCGAATCTCATCGATTGAACCAAATTTGTTAACCGACGAAGTTATTTCTTTCGTGGCCACTTCGAAAAAATTTGTTCCGCATTTTCACATTCCATTACAGTCTGGTTCCGATAAGATCCTCAGCTTGATGCGTCGTCGTTATAAGCGTAGTTTGTATACCGAAAGAATAAACAAAATAAGAGAAGTAATGCCTGATGCTTGCATTGGAGTTGATGTTATTGTTGGATTTCCGGGAGAAACGGAAGCTGACTTTCTGGAAACTTTTCGGTACTTAAATGAGCAGAACATTTCTTACCTGCATGTATTCACTTTTTCAGAAAGAGAAAATACGGAAGCAGCTCTAATGGGAGGCGTGGTTCCAATTGTTGAAAGAAGAAGAAGAAATAAAATGTTACGAATTCTTTCTGAAAAGAAAAAGAATTTATTTTATTCTCAACATCTGAATAAAGAATATTTAGTTTTACTGGAAGAAGAAAACAGAGACGGTCAATTACAGGGATTCACATCTAATTATATTCGTGTGAGTGTTCCCTTTGATAATTCATTAGTCAATTCAGTTGTAAAAGTGAAATTACTTTCCTTTGCTGGTGGCTTGGCTGTGAATGGCGAGGTGGTGATGTTGAATAGTGAGTTGAAATTAGTGAGTAGTAAGTACCAAACATTAAAATAAATAAATGTACGCCGGACTAACAGATTTATTAAACGATTTATTTGGAACGCATTTTACGTATTCCTTCCCTCCTATGTTCGGATTATTGGTGGCAATTTCTTTTCTTCTCGCTGCATGGACGTTGGCCTTGGAGTTGAAAAGAAAAGAAACTCTTGGTTTACTTCATCCCTTGAATAAAAAAATGATGGTAGGGCAACCGGCAGCATGGGATGAATATTTTTGGAATGGAGTATTTGGTTTTATTTTGGGGTCGAAAATTGTATTTGCATTTTTCAATAGCAAGGTTTTTTTTAATGATCCTCAGGCAGCTTTACTTTCATTGAAAGGAAATTTAGCCGGTGGATTAATTTGGGCAGCACTTGCAATCGTTTGGAAATATTATGAAAGCAAAAAACAAGAATTAAAGGAACCTAAAGAAGTCGATGTAAAAATTTATCCGCATCAAATGGTTTCTGAGATCACCATGGC
>CAYHCU010000356.1:0-3126 GCA_964355035.1 uncultured Flavobacteriales bacterium
ATGATTTTGAAAAGCCTAAAGTTTATCAACTTGATGCAAACAATCATCCTGTACTGCTTTCATGGCATTTGGATTGGGTTATTCAGAATGGAAACGAAGCGAAGTTTAGTGGGTGGGGGAGTTATGATGGGTCTAAGCCGTTGATTGTTGAAATAGCAAAAACCAATTCTTCACTTCCTCCATCAGCACCTCCAAGATGGTCAACTTTTATTGGCGGTCCCTTGGATGATCAAGCAACTTCTGTATGTACAAGTTCTATCGGAAATTTTTCTATTGTTGGTACTTCTTTAAATACGCGCTTTGTAAGTCAGTGGGGAACAACTTCTTTTAGTGTAGATAATCAAGGGGGTACAGATATTTTTGTAATGCGACTAAATGAGGCTGGTGAAATGCGTTGGTGGACACTTTTTGGAGGAAGTGGATACGATTATGCTTCAGATATCGTTTATGATAAAGAGGGGACGAATGAAAGACTTTTTGTAGTTGGTCTTTCTGAATCGAGAAACACATTGCCATTCTTTTCAACAAGCGATCCTGATTGTTACCAAGAAATTCTCTTGCAAGGAAGTCAAGGTTTGATTGTTGAATTCAATGAAAATACAGGTTTCCCTTTATGGGCGACAACAATTGCTGGCCCAGAAACAGCACTTAATGGATGCACGATTGATCAAAATCACAACTTGATTACTGTTGGATATGATTTCAGAGAAATCCCACCAAGTGATTTTGATTGTAAACCGAATACAAATGGTTGGGCGGAATTTACAGTTTGTGATCCTGGAAATGGAGCATATTTTCAGTGGATTCCTGGGCATCATTCTCTGAACCCAACTTACAATTACGATGGAATAATTATGAGGTTTAATGCAGATGGTGTTTTAAATTACAGCACTTATTTTGGCGGAATTGGCAATGATCAACTGGAAAGTATAGATGTTGATTTATTTGGAAATATTTGGATCATTGGCAATACAACTTCTGACGATATATTTAATTGTCAAGCTAGCTATTGTAATCCATATCCATATGGTGCCTGTGAGGGAAATTTCCCTTTGTGCAACGACATTGGAAACCCTGATACTTATTTCCAACAGGAATTAAATTTTTCAATTTCAAATACAAATTCTGATATAGCCCTTATAAAATTAGACAATAATTTAAATTTAAAATTGTCTACTTATTTTGGTGGAGGTCGTGTTGACCATGGTACAGATATTATTTGTAATAGCGTAGGTGATGTTTATATTACAGGTATTACTAATGGAGGTGTAGGTACTCCTATTTGTGATTACCCATATATAAATCCTGAATTCCCTATATGTTACAATGGCGGGGAATACACGCAATCTTCAGGGGGCGGTACTATTTTAAGATTTGACAATTTTTTAACCAGGTTTTCTAACGAAGGAGTGATGAAGTGGTCTACCCTATTTGGAGGGTATGGTGATGAAATTGGAAATCCTCAACTTGCAATAGACAATAGAAATAATGTTTACTTAGTAGGAAGCACTAACGCTCCAGAAATGATTGGACAAGCGGAAATTTTTACTGTGCCTGGGATTTCATCTTTATATTATGCAACTAGCAGCTTTGATACAGGGCATAACATTTATAATGTCCCCGAAGGTTTTATTGCTTGTTTCTCGAATTTTAATTATCCAATTTGGTCATCATATTTTGGTGGATTAGGGGAGGATCATTGCTTAGGAGTTGCTGCCTCAAATACAAATTACTTATATGTTGTAGGTAAAACCATTGCAGACCAAACTTTTCCAATACGAGTGGTTTTCAATACTCAATGTTGCAATACTACCAATTCTGGAAGTTTTGATGCGTTTGCATCCCAATTTGATATTAACTCCTTGATAAATATCCCAGAACTAGAAGATAATTCAATTAATTTAACTGCTTATCCCTCACCTACAAAAGGTACAATACACATTAACTTTACTTCTGACAGTAAAGCAGTCTATGAAATTCAGTTGATAGATATGGTAGGCAAAATTGTTTTTACCGAAAAGGAAAATGCTTTTCCTGGAGAAAATTCATTTGCAATTTCGACTAATAGATTAGCAAATGGGTTGTATTTTATTATAGTTTCAGGAGTGAACAAAACAAAAGCAGTTAAATTTATTAAAAATGACTAAGCGAATATTAATAATTTGCATTTTCTTCTGTAATCGAAGCGAGGCACAGTATACATGGCAAAAAATTACAAATCAGGATTTCAATCGAAGTGTCAATTCCTTGTTTTCAGATTCGATAAGTAGCAAGTTATTTGTCGGGGGGAGTTTCAAGTTCTATGGTACTTTTGCATACAATGGCGTTGCAGAATGGGATGGTTCTCATCTCAATAGTCTAGGATGCGGGCTTGGTGGTTGCTCCTCCGTTGCTTGTGGCGGTGTTCAACAGTTTGTAAGATTTGGTAATGAAATTTACGCTCATTTTTACGAGGATTCAGTAGGCTGTATGAATATTCATCATTTAGCAAAATGGACTGGTACAGCTTGGGTAAACTTGAATCAAGAATTTTTTTATCAGGGAAGTTCAATTGGAATTCAGAATATGTTAAATCTAGATTCCGTATTGTTAGTCTCTGGCGGTTTTGACAGCATACAAAATTTTAAGGTGCAAGGAGTCGCTAAATTCAACGGTGCAATTTGGGATTCAATGTTTCAATGTCCGCTATTTACAGATTACAATGTGAATGTTTCGCCAATGACAAATTATAATGGTTCTATCTATGCTCAAAATTTTTTACTTGACACTAATGGGGTACGTCAGATTTTTTCCGTGTGGAATGGTCAGTGTTGGGAAAAAGTTCCAGGGGCTTTTTCAAATTTAAACGGAAGTATCAGTAAAATGATAGTCTATAAAAATGAATTATATATTGCCGGTAGTTTTGACCAGAATCATGATTTTCAAGCACCAGGAAAAAGTATTGCTAGATGGAATGGTGTTCGTTGGGATGATTTAAACGGTGGGGTTGAATTGGCAAACTCGAACTATTCTGCATGGATTAATGACTTAGCAATCTATCAGGATGAGTTATATGCCGTAGGGATATTTCAAAAAGCCGGTAATTTGCCAGCCTCAAATATTGCGAAATGGAATGGAAGTTCATGG
>CAYHCU010000357.1:0-3117 GCA_964355035.1 uncultured Flavobacteriales bacterium
AAAACAGGATCTTCGCTTACAAGTGTTTACAAGTTATTTGATATTTCCGCAGATATGATGCTCAAAGATCGACATAGGTCTATTACAATAGACCTCTTTGCTCCATTGCTCAATCATTTTACAATAGGCTACGAACACAAGATAAAACTCGGAATGAATTTAGAAATCAAGGCCGGATACATTGGCTGGCAAGTCAATAAAACGTTGGACCCCACACAAGGTTTTATTGTCAGAACAGGACTTCGATTTTTGAAATGTACAGATACAATCCGGAAGGGCTTAAAATACAGACATCCTATGAAAGGAAGCTATGTAAAAGCAGAGCTTCTTGGTTCCCGCTACACTTCAATCGAAAATGGGCGAAAAATTAATTTTACGAATTTCGGTGCATGTGCAATTTTCGGTCGACAATATATTCTTGGCAATGTAGTTTGCATTGATTTTTTCGGCGGTGCAGGTGTGGGTTACCAGGAAAATTCGCGTGGCGCTTCTTCTTTAAATCAAGCGAAAGGCGATGATTTTAGCTACGTCTATTCACATTTATTCTTCGGAAAGAAATTACCCATATTATTGACAGGCGGGTTTATGATGGGGTATGTGTTTTAATAATGGATAATTTATAATTGACAGTTGACAATGGATAATGGATAATGGATAATGGATAATTTATAATGGACAACGGATAATTGCCAACTGCCAATTGTCAACTGTCCATTGTCAATTACAAACCTAGCCTCTGCGTATCACGGCCCCGACTTCGCTTTCAAAAGCCTGCATCAACCTCTCCATTGTTTTGTCAATTTGTTTGTCGGTGAGAGTTTGTTGATCGTCGAGGAGGATAAATGAAACAGCTAAAGACTTTTTGCCGGTCTCAATTTTATCGCCTTGGTACAAATCGAAAAGTGAAACTTCTTTCAACAATTTCTTTTCAGATTTAAAAGCAATCTCTTCAATTTTAGCAAAAGGTGTTTCACTTGCGACCATCATTGAAAGGTCACGTTTAACTGCAGGAAATTTAGAAACTTCATGATAAACGACAGGTTTCTTTTTTGCTTTCTTAATCATTAAATCCCAATTAAAAGCAGCAGCAAAAATTTCATTCAAATCAAATTTCTTTCCTAGAGATGATTTGATTGAACCAACATCAACCAATACTTTTGTTCCGGCAAAATAAGTTAAGCCATATGAATAAGCAGTATTTTCAGATTCTTTAATAATCAAATCTGAAGGACTAACTCCACAAAGTGTCAATACATTTGTGACAACCGATTTCAGAAAAAAGAAATCAACATTTAAAATCGGACTTTGCCAGGAAACATCTTGCTTTTTACCGCTCGATAATAATGACAAAACATAAGATTCGCTATAGCCTTTTTCCGTTTTGGAATATATTTTCCCGAATTCAAACAATTTTTGATCTGCTTGACGACGGTTTTTGTTGTACTGTAAAACTTCCAGTCCTGTCATCAACAGATTTTGACGCATAACTCCTAATTCCTGACTCAGTGGATTTAAAATTTTCACTGAATTTTCTTCGCTCCACCCCGGAGCAGAATTGTATTCTGCTTTCGAAAGAGAATTAGTTAAAATTTCATTGAAGCCTTGAGCAGCGAGATAATCAGCCACTTTATTTTGAATTTGTTCTCGATCAAATTCAACAATTGCCGGAAGTGAAATACATTGCTTTTTTGGTAGTGGAATGCGATCATAACCATACACCCGTAATATTTCTTCGATTATATCCACCGGTCGAAGTACATCCACTTTGTAAGCTGGAATTTCCAATTGCAAACCTTCAGTAGTAGTCGACAGAATTTTAATTCCCAGGGATTGAAGAATAGTTGTAATTACATTTCTGTCAATTACCTCACCGGCGAACTGATCAATGTAAGAGAATTTTATTTCGAAATTGGGTAATTCTTTTTTTACAGGATATAGATCGATCACCGAAGAAGAAACAATTCCACCGCAAATTTCCTGAATCAAAAGTGAAGCGCGTTGCAAAGCATAGAGAGTAACCCCAGGATCCGTTCCACGCTCAAAACGGAAACTTGCATCCGTTTTCAGTCCGTGTTGCTTACTTGTTTTACGAATACTTGCCGGAGAAAAACAGGCGCTTTCAAGGAAAACTGTTTTTGTATTTTCATTGATACCCGAATCAATGCCACCAAAAACTCCGGCTAAACACATTGGGTTTTCAGCATTGCAAATCATCAGATTTCCTGGAAGTAGCACCCGCTCAACTTTATCGAGAGTAACAAACTTTTCTCCTTCTTTTGCCTGGCGGATAATTACTTTTTTACCGAGAATACGTGAAGCATCAAAAGCATGCAGCGGTTGTCCTACTTCATGGAGAACAAAATTAGTTATGTCAACAATATTGTTGATCGGGCTGACACCAATGGAAAGCAATCTATTCTTCAACCATTTCGGTGATTCGCCAACCTTTACATTTGAAATTACAACTCCTGAATAGCGTGGACATGCAATTGCATCCTCAACAATAACATCAATTAAATTTTCAGTCCCTGCATTAAAATTAGTTACTGATGGAAAAACAATCTTAGAATCACTATTCACTTTTTTATCTGTGATAGACTTTGAAGTATTGATCAAAGCAGAAAGATCGCGTGCAACACCAAGATGAGATGCAGCATCGGCACGATTTGGTGTCAAACCAATTTCCATTATAGAATCTGTTTCTATTTTAAAGAAGTCACTCGCTTTGGTACCAACAACAGCATCATTCGGCAAAACTAAAATTCCGTCATGAGAAACACCAAGACCAATTTCATCTTCTGCGCAAATCATTCCTTCAGAAAGCTCTCCTCTGATTTTTGATTTCTTTATCTCGAAAGCTTCTCCTGAAAGTGGATGCACTGTAGTACCGACAATGGCTACAATTACTTTTTGTCCTGCAGCAACATTGGGTGCACCACAAACAATTTGCAATGGTGTTTCACCTCCAACATTCACAGTCGTCAGACTCAATTTATCTGCATTAGGATGTTTTGCGCAAGTCAGCACTTCACCAACAAAAAGACCTTTTAATCCCCCTTTAACAGATTCGAACTCTTCAATATTTTCAACTTCAAGTCCGCCGGCAGTTAACATAAC
>CAYHCU010000358.1:0-3106 GCA_964355035.1 uncultured Flavobacteriales bacterium
CAAAAGGCCGCAGTATATTGAGAATATTATCGGGCTTTTAAATGATGGTTTTGAGAATGTTATACCGGTTTTGGATAGCATGAATGAATTCACTCATTACGACAAAAGAATAAAAGGAAGAAAAAAGGTAAAAGTCGGAATTCGAATTGCTGCCGGTGAAGAGCCTAATTTTGAGTTTTATACTTCACGCTTGGGCATTCGGTACGATGAAATCAGAGATTTTTACATTAAAAACTTAAAGAAAAACAAACGTTTTGAACTCAAAATGCTTCATTTCTTTATTAATACAGGCATTAAAGACACGGCTTATTACTGGTCAGAATTGGCAAAATGTGTGAATGTTTACTGCGAATTGAAGAAAATTTGTCCAACTCTGGATTCATTAGATATTGGCGGCGGCTGGCCGATTCGTAAATCTTTGGGGTTTGAGTACGATTACGATTACATGGCTGAACAAATCATTAAACAAATCCAGTCAACCTGTCGCGCTCAAGGTGTTGAAGAGCCGAACATCTTTACTGAATTCGGAAGTTTCACCGTTGCTGAAAGTGGAGCCACACTCCTATCCATCGTTGATGAAAAGCAACAGAACGACAATGAACTTTGGTATATGATAGACAGTTCGTTTATCACGACACTACCTGATACCTGGGGAATCAAACAGAAATTTATTCTTCTCGCAATTAATCATTGGGAAAAAGAACACAAGCGAGTGAATATTGGTGGACTTACATGCGACAGTGACGACTATTACAATACAGAGTCACATGTGAATCAGGTTTACCTCCCTTCAATGGAAACTCTTGAAAAAGAATCGCTCTATATCGGTTTCTTTCATACCGGCGCCTATCAGGAAAGTATTGGCGGATATGGCGGTATTCAACATTGCTTGGTTCCTGCACCGAAGATGGTAATCATTGATCGCGATGAAGACGGGGAAGTTACGACACGACTTTTTGCAAAAGAACAAAGTGCAATCAGTATGATGAAGATACTCGGGTATTGATGTTCGTAATTCGATGTTCGTGATTCGTTGTTCGAAAAACGACTCACGAACATCGAATAACGAATTTAAGGCCGCATCAAACTTATTCCCAAATTATTCTCTACTACACTAAAATCAGTCGACTCTACTATTCCATTTCCTGTAGCATCAGAGGATGAATAGCCAGTTAAAAACTGAGTTGATTTTGTTTCAATTTCTGAGAGGTCGCTTGAATTAATGATTCCATTCTTAATCACATCACCAGAATAAATTCCAAAATTACCGGCGCCCAAATTTTTCATGTTATTTCCGTATGCTTTATTTAAAGCAGTAGTAAATGAATAACTAATAGAAGTCGAATTAAACAAAACAGGTGAAGCACTCCATGTTTCCAAAGCATTTCTGTGTTTTATAACAATATAAAATGATAAGCCTTGTACTGCTGAAGGGAAAACAAAAACACCATTGCCACTTACATTAATTGTTTTCTTGTCGGTTTGAATGAGAGCAAACGGACTAACACTTGAATGCAATTCAACCGTAACAGTATCACAAATTGTCGGGTAATTAACAGGATCTATTGTCGCTTGCATAAGTCCACCACCAAGGTAAAAGCCATCGATAAGCACTCTTAAATTTAATGTTACAGAACATCCTTCGTCGATTTGTCCGTTACAGTTGTCATCAATACCATTCCCACAGATTTCAGCTATGAGAGTATGGTAAACACCGGTAAGCGGATTACAACCATCAATTGTACATGGATTACCATCATCGACATTTACAGCAGTATGAGTAATGACACCGGTTTGCAAATTACAAGCGTCAGTTGTACATAAATTATTATCATCTACTATGACGACGCTTAAGTTGGTGATAATAATACTATCGCAACCTAAAATTGTTTGAAAAACCGAATTGTACGTTCCTGCAACAGAAACAATTTGTCCATTTGGTAAGGTGTATGAACTACCTGAAGCGATAAACCGATTTACAGAACTCGAATAGGTAGGATTTACAACAATGTTTAATGGTGATGATGAAGCAGTGCAGCCGGATGCATTTGTAACTGTTACAAAATAACTTCCTGTAGAACTAGCTGTAATATTCTGTAGAGTAGATCCATTGGACCACAAATAGGATGCTGCACTTGATGCTGTTAGCAGTGCAGATCCGCCGAGACAAAATGTGAGTGGGTCAGGTGTAGAAATAGAAGGCTGCGTCACGTGTTCTATCAGTAAAAGGTCATCGATCCTGAATTGTGTTGCGCTTGTGGTTGTAAACTTTAGTCGAAGATTCGGAGTAGATGGAATTGTACCGCTTACGGTTGTATAATTCCAGGTTGTATTTAAAGGCAAAGCAGGCATTGTAAGATTAGTGTAAGTAGTTCCATCAGTACTGACTTGGACCTGCATATCACTTCCATTTGAAGAACCCACACTTTTTAAAATTCCAAATGATAAACCAAGATTACTATAAGTCGAAGTATTTATTCCCGAAATAATAAAATTTCTCCCGCTGGCTGTAAAAAAAACGTTGGCACCACCGGAAGCAGTTATGTAACCCGTTGAGCCGGTAGTTATCCTGACATCTGCCGTACCTGACATTGTTAAATTAATGTTTTCAAAACCATCATTCGCTTCGTGAACGCTAATTGCTGTTGTCCCTGCAGGAGTTCCCATACCTTCAGACAGCACAGTAAAATCAGATTGGAAACCGGGACCAACAGAAATAGTTGTAGCTGCCATTGCATCATTAAGAGTATTTGCATCTGAAGCAAAAACAGTGTTGGAGTTGAAAATATAATCTCCCGGAGAACTTAAATCATAAGTGCCGGCAAAAGTTACATCCATAGTTGCTCCTACTGCCAATGTACCTGCATTAATATTTTTTGTAAAAGTTTGAACAGCTGATGCAGGATCTGTGATCTGCATCACAACACTCAATGGATTATTAGCGAAATTAACAGAAGTAGAACCGTAATTTTGAATGCGTACTTGAAGCGCATTATTAAGAGTCGGGCAACCAACTGAAATAGGGTTAATCAATGACTGCACACCTAAGTCAATCGTCGAACAATTACCATCAATATTTACATAATTAGTTTTGGTTGAAGTATTA
>CAYHCU010000359.1:0-3088 GCA_964355035.1 uncultured Flavobacteriales bacterium
TTGAACGAAAATTTGACCATTTCTACTGCTTTTCCAACTAATTTGATTTTTTCCATTTTTTGTCTCCTCTTTCAAAATATTTAAACTATGCGAAAAATATTAATATTACAATAAATAATATTAATGTTTAATAAAATGAATAAAACAAGCAAAATATATTGATAAAATGCTTGTTTTATTCATAGTTTCTTATTTTTTATTATTCTTCAATTCCATATAGTGTACCGGTAATTACTCCAGCGGCACTAGATGTTGCTTTTAGAACGTTATTTGCGACAGCGGAAAGGAATCCCTGTCCACCATTTACCTCAAAGGTATATGGGGTATCAACTAATAGTTTTGGAGTCCTAAAGATAGTTGCTCCAGCTATGTTATCTTCAAATAAAATTGAAACTCCTGTGCTACAGGATAGCGTTCCGCCCATCAAGCGAAATTTCTTCCCGCTTGCAGGAGTCCACAATGTTGAAATTGTAGTCACTGTTACGGTAGAAACATCTTTACTGATGTTTGCAACACGAACCTTATCCCATGAAGTTCCATTGAACCCATAAGGGAAAGTTGCCAAAGGTGCAGAGTTTACAGAACCCGGAGCTTTTAATACGGCAATAAAATTACCTAAACCATCAACACCAGCGGATGAAACACCTGTTGCAACACCATTTGTTGTTCCGGGGGTTGTTTGGTCAATATCAACAGTTCCTAATGCGATAGAACCAGCAAAAGTTGCAGGAAGAGCATAATCCGCCAATTCTAGATTCGGAAGAATTATTTTTGTTACGCCAGTATCGGTTAAAAATACCAGTCTACCAATAAGAACCGCACCGGGAATTTTGCTTGAGGCAATATCTGTTGATAACGCCATATAATTTATAAATCCACTTTCATTGCTTATGAATTGCAAAGCCATATTTTACCTCCATTTAATTTTCGTTTAATTTATTTTTTAAGAGAAATCCAAGTATCTAAAAGATGGTCTAGATAGAGTAAAATTGCTCCTATGATACCACCACCAAATATATATTTGGCAAAATTATCTTTAACAAGTTGAAGAAAATCGATTTTACCCTTGTCATCAAGAGTCTTCAATTTATCTCCAATCTTAATAAGATTTCCTTCGACTTCTACTATATCCTTAGAGTTATCATCAACCTTCTGATTTATTTTTGTAATTGTTATATTTAATTCCCCTAATGTATTAGCCATTCTATCTAAAGTATTTTCAAATCGCTCTATAAGACTAACAGAGTTTTCAACAATTATTTCTACTTTCGTGAGTGTTTTTTCCATAGTCATATGGTTTTCCTCAAGTTTGGTGAGTCGGTCAAAAAGTTGGTCTTCAACCTTATCTGACACTCTCCTTCGAAGATTCCTATTTTTTCTGCGGTCTGTCTCTATTTCTTCCATAGGAAAATCCTTACAACTCTATTTCGATTTCATCACCGATTTTTTTGTTAGAGAAATTACCATTTATGAATTGGTTGTTTCCATTATTGTCTATGACAATATAGTTTGAAGAAACCAAGACTATACGATATTTTTTCTTGCTTGATTTTACTATTTTCTTTTCTTCTGTCGGAGGAAATACTTCTTCATTGAAGTTTTTTTCCACAAACTCTTCTTCTTTCTTTTCATTAAATTTCTTTTTGAAGTCTGCCATTTTATATCCTCCTGTTAATTTTCTAGGTAATGTTTGAGGTTATTGTTTTATTGTCACATTCAAATACCCATCTTCCAATAAAACGTATCCTCTTTTCAAAGATTCTTTATTTCATAACCTTCTTTTAGCGCAATTTCCTTGCAATACTCTATGGTTAGTTTTTTCATTTTGCTCTTATTCCTTTGCTCTGAAAATTTTTGTAATGGGAAATGCAGAGCTACACTTGTCGGAGGGGTAATTACTCCATCCTATCCCATTACAATTTTAATTATACCACAGATTTATAAATCTGTCAAGTACCAAATTAAGGAACTGTGCAGACTACATTGGCATCGATGGAAGATTTTGCCGTAATTGAAACTTTGATTACTGGTGCGCCAGTTGTTACGCCTGTAACCAAACCCGCTCCAGAAACAGTTGCATTTGCTGTCGAACTAGCAAATGTCAAATCTGCGGTTGGAGGTACAAACGCCGCACCACCGCCTGAAGGAATGGCATATACGGTTAATTGTTTTGTTCCAGTTGTTGTAGCGAGAGCAAAGTCACCACCAACGATGGACAATCCCACGACATTCGTATACCATACAGCCGAATCCAAAACCTCTACAATCTTGGCTAAGACAGGAACGTTACTGCAAGCGGCGGTTGTCAAATTCTGATTAGCCAAAGCACGTAACATTAAGGGTGTTGACGAAACACCATCACTGGTCATTGCCAAACTGAAATTGCCTGTAAGAGTGGCTGAGGGTATAAGAATTTGCACAACACCGATTCTTGAAGTTGATTCTTCTGAAGAAATCAAAAGTGTTTCCATTTCAACCCTAACAATCTTGGGAAGAATGTCTGCATTAATATTCAAATAACGAGCCGCTGAATTGGCGTGATAGTAACGAACACACACGACATCGTTTTGCGCCCCACTTGAAGTTGCAAATGTTGAACCAACAAATGTTACTTTTTCTACACTTCCGTCCACATGAGTTACCCAACCATAGATTGTCGCTGTAGCAACCGCAAGAGGTGTTCCCAAAACTGTACCAGTTCCTAAAGCACCGAGGGTAATCGTTTCTTCGGTATAAACATTCGTATTTGTGGAAACATCTTGCCCAACCGTCATCGCCAAGAAATCTAAATTGAACTGAGTTTCCGAAACCTTCAGTTCAAGATTACTTGTGTGATAATAGGTCGAAAGCAACTGATTTCCACGACCACCACGAATGTCAGTATTCCCAAGCGTCATGTCCAAACTAGAATCAATTAATGTTTTGCCAACGGCAAGTAAATTATCGTTGTCAATATTATAAATTCTAATATCCGCGACACTGACTAAAAATTTCTTTGTCATATTTTAAATCCTCCTATTTCTATTTTTATTTACCACTTAATTTCTTATCGATAGATTCTCTATCTATCAAATTACCACCAAACTTA
>CAYHCU010000360.1:0-3056 GCA_964355035.1 uncultured Flavobacteriales bacterium
AACTGAAACTAACTATAAACGAGCAATTTAACGCTTAACTAAATGACATTGACCTAAAGGTGACGGCAATAAAAGGGGTGCCAACAACAGAAGGGTATCATTAACAAAAGGGGAACGACACCAAAGTGAAATTAATTTTTGTTCCTTCCATGAAAATGTATGCATTTCTATTATTTGTGTACTTTTACCCAATAACAAAAAAAACAATGAGCAATCGTCGCCGCATCATCATCATATTCTTATCTGTTGGAGTAGGCAGTTTAGTGTCTCTTTGGATCTTGCAAAAGAAAATGGGTACTTTGAGCCGAGAAAATTATATCCAACTTGGAATTAATTTTTTCTTTGCTGCAGTAATTGTAATTGGTATTGCAATTCTCCTGCAAAAAAATAACGATAAATTTAAAAAAGACAGTAAGTGATTTAGGATTTAGGAATGGGAATTGTGCAATCCGCAATCCCAAATCCGCAATTTCTAATCACGATTCAATCGTAATCAAATAATAATTTTTCTTTCCTTTTTGAGCTAGTAGATATTTTTCTTTCATCAGGAAATTTGCATTTATTATTAATTCAGGATCTTCAATTTTCGCTTTGTTTATTAAAACGCCACCACCAATCATCATCTTTCTTGCTTCTCCACGCGACGAAAATATTTGCGTTTTGTCGGAGAAGAACTCAATGACATTAATTCCACTAGAGATTTCCGATTTTGAGATTTTTACTTGTGGCACACCTTCGAATACTGACAATAAATCGCTTTCGGATAAATTCAGCAAGGACTCAGCTGTTCCTTTTCCGAAAAGAATTTCTGAAGCTTCTAAAGCCGCGTTATAATCTTTTTCAGAATGAACTCTGATGGTAATTTCTTTTGCTAATTCTTTTTGAAGTAATCTTAAGTGAGGAGTTTTTAAATGTTCGGCTTCAAGTGCTTCTATCTCTTCGCGATTTTTCAGGGAGAAAATACGGATAAAGGTTTTACAGTCATCATCAGAAGTGTTCAGCCAAAATTGGTAGAATTTATATGGTGATGTTCGTTTTGCATCGAGCCATACATTTCCACCTTCTGTTTTCCCGAATTTTGTGCCATCTGCTTTTTTAATCAAAGGTGTTGTAAGCGCAAATGCTTCTCCGCTGTCTTTCCGACGAATTAATTCAGTGCCCGTAACAATATTCCCCCATTGATCGGAACCTCCCATTTGGATTTTAATTCCATGATGCTTCCACAAATAATAGAAATCATATCCTTGAACTAACTGATACGAAAATTCAGTGAATGACATTCCCGTTTCCATCCTTTTCTGAACAGAATCTTTGCCCATCATGTAATTGATGGAAATATGTTTTCCGACGTCACGAATAAATTCCAAAAAAGTAAAATTCTTAAACCAGTCATAATTGTTAACGATTTCGGCAGAATTTTCTCCGCAATTAAAGTCTAAAAATTTCTCAAGCTGTTTCTTCTGGCTATTCAAATTGTGTTGAAGAATGTCTTCACTCAATAAATTTCTTTCCTGCGATTTGCCCGAAGGGTCACCAACCATTCCTGTCGCTCCACCGACTAAAGCAATCGGTTTATGCCCCGCTCTTTGAAAATGTAGCAATGTCATAATCTGAACCAAGTTTCCTACTCCCAATGAATCTGCTGTTGGATCAAAACCGATGTAACCCTTAATCATTTCAGAATTAAGTAGTTCCTCAGTTCCTGGCATCATATCATGCAACATTCCCCGCCAGCGTAGTTCTTCAATAAAATTCTTTGGTTTCATGAGGCTAATATACGGTTCGTAGAGCAAAGGGCAAAAGTTCAAAGTTCAAAGTTCAAAGTTCAAAGTTCAAAGTTCAAAGAATAGGGGACGAAAGTTAGCCAATATCTTTTATTGACGCGGCCAACTTTGAACTTTGAACCTTGAACTATATCTTGCACCCATGATCCTAATCACAGGTGCAACAGGAATGGTAGGTGCCCGCCTGCTTTTTGACCTTTCGAAAAACGATAGGGTGAAAGGCTTACGAAGAGCTACTTCAAATATGGAAGTGGTCAATCGGATTTTTTCTTCCGACATCGATCGATTGAAAAATGTTGATTGGGTGGAAGGTGATGTGAAGGATATTTATTCGCTTGAAGATGCTTTTGAAAATGTAGATCAGGTTTTTCATTCTGCCGGTTTTATTTCTTTCAGACCTTCAGATCGTAAAATGATGATGAAAGTGAATGTCGAAGGAACAGCGAATATGATTAATCTTGCGCTTGAAAAAAAAGTAAAACGGTTTTGTCATATTAGTTCGGTCGCTGCTTTAGGAAGAATTGCAGGAAGTGAAATTGTTGATGAGAATTCTGTGTGGAAAATTTCTTCAGAAAATTCTAATTATGCCATTAGTAAATACGGTGGAGAAAGAGAAGTGTGGCGCGGAATTGAAGAAGGACTTTCGGCATTCATCATTAATCCGACAATTATAATTGGACCGGGTGATTGGAAAAATGGAAGTGCTCAAATGTTTTCAACCATAGCAAAGGGTTTGAAGTTCTATACTAGCGGAAGTACCGGTTTTGTGGATTATCGTGATGTTTCAAAATGTGCTATTGAATTAATGAACAAAGGAGTTGAAGGAAAGCGATATGTTATTAATAGTGATAATTTGACTTATCAGTTAGTTTTTGATACGATTGCAAGTACATTGAATAAACCAAAAGCTGTAATTAAAGTTACTCCCTTTCTTGCAGAATTAGGCTGGCGAATTGAAGCGGTGAGAAGTTTTATCATGAGTGATAAATCCATGATCACAAAAGAAACGGCGCACAATGGAAATATGCACTGGAAGTATTTAAATAATAGAGTAAAGAAGGAACTGGGGATAGAATTTATTCCGATTAGCGAATCGGTTGAGCATGTAGCAAAATATTTTTTGAAGGCCTAATGTACTTCGCTTTCACTTTGCAATTTACTCAAATCAGTGATCACCGAATCGTAGACTTCTTCTAACAATGCCGGATTTTCCGTGTAAAATTTCATGCTGGTTAAAAATCTTTCTCTTGTAACGTGATGATCTTTTAAAAT
>CAYHCU010000361.1:0-3047 GCA_964355035.1 uncultured Flavobacteriales bacterium
TTTTATATTTTGGTGTTAACTCAGCTGCTACTTTTTCAAGCACGCTTGTCACTTTATCATCAATTGAACCGGCGCGAATTGCATCTAGTGTTGAACGATGTTGTGCTTCTAATAAAGCTAAATATTCGTTTTCGAATTCTTTTACTTTAGTTACTGCTACATCACGAAGCAATCCTTTTGTTCCGCAATAAATAATTGCAACTTGTTTCTCTACTGTCAATGGCGAATACTGCCCTTGTTTCAGAATCTCCACGTTACGGGCACCTTTGTCGATCGTTGCTTTTGTTGTTGCATCTAGGTCAGATCCGAATTTAGAGAAGGCCTCTAATTCACGATACTGTGCTTGATCTAACTTCAATGTTCCTGCAATTTTCTTCATCGATTTGATCTGTGCATTTCCTCCTACACGAGATACGGAGATACCAACGTTAATTGCAGGACGAACACCGGCGTTAAATAAATTGGCTTCAAGGAATATCTGTCCGTCAGTAATTGAAATTACATTCGTTGGAATGTATGCTGATACGTCACCTGCTTGTGTTTCAATAATTGGAAGAGCGGTTAATGAACCTCCGCCTTTTACCATGTGTCTTATCGATTCAGGAAGATCATTCATTGTCTTTGCAATTGCATCTGAGTTGATGATTTTCGCTGCACGCTCAAGAAGACGAGAGTGAAGATAAAATACATCACCAGGATATGCTTCACGTCCCGGTGGACGACGAAGAAGAAGAGAAACTTCGCGATAAGCTACTGCTTGTTTTGATAAATCATCATAAACAATCAATGCCGGACGACCTGTATCACGGAAGAATTCTCCGATCGCTGCACCTGACATAGGAGCAAAGAATTGCATAGGAGCCGGTGTTGAAGCCGGAGCAGCTACAATTACTGTATATGCCATTGCACCCGCTTCTGTAAGTGTTTTTAATGTTTGTGCAATGGTCGAACCTTTTTGTCCAACCGCCACATAAATACAAAATACCGGTTGCCCTTTTTCGAAAAACTCTTTTTGATTGATGATGGTGTCAATTGCAACAGCAGATTTACCTGTCTGACGATCACCAATGATCAACTCACGCTGACCACGACCAATTGGAATCATTGCATCAATCGCTTTGATACCTGTTTGTAATGGCTCAGTTACAGGCTGACGAAAAATTACTCCCGGAGCTTTACGTTCGATGGGCATTTCGTAAGTTGTTCCTGTGATTGGTCCTTTACCGTCGATTGGAATTCCCAATGTATCGACAACACGACCTAACATTCCTTCTCCAACTTGTATAGAACCAATTTTTCCTGTACGCTTAACGATGTCTCCTTCTTTGATATCAGAAGAAACTCCTAACAATACAACACCTACGTTGTCTTCTTCAAGATTCAATACGATTCCTTGTAAGCCGTTTTCGAATTCTATCAATTCTCCTGATTGAACACGTGTCAGACCGTAAATACGGGCGATACCATCACCAACTTGTAAAACGGTTCCTACTTCTTCAAGCTCTTTTTCTGTTTTGAACCCTGCCAATTGCTGACGCAATATGGCTGATACTTCATCGGGTCTTACTTCTGCCATTGTATTTAGATTTTATTTTTTGTCCGTTATAATTGTAACCTGCTCTACTAATTATTGTTTCAGGTTTTCAGGTTACTGGTTACTGGTTGCAAACCTGCAACCTGAAACTTGTAACTAATTTTTTCTTACATTAGGATTTAAAGAAAACGCCTGTGTAAGTTTGCGTAATTCCGATGAAATAGACGCATCGTATTGCTTGTCGTCCATTCGCAATATAAATCCACCGATTAATTTTTTATCTATTTTCTCAATCAACTCTACTTCTGAATTTGTGCTGTTACGAATCAAATCGTAAACTTTTTTACGAAGATTGTCGTCCAGGCCAATTGCAGAAGTAATCTCTGCGGTCTGTATGTTCTTTAATATTTTGTAATTTGAAATGAATTCTTTGGCTATCTGAAGTAAGAATTTCTCGCGGCCCTTTTTTGTTACGATCTGAAAAAATGAGATTGTAAGTTTATTCACTTTGCCATCGAAAATGCTACTTAGCACTTTCATTTTCTTATATGATGCTATGATTGGATTCAAAAGCATCAACACTAAATCTTTATTTTGCTCGCAAACAGAAAGGAATAATTTCATATCTGTATTCACATCATCAACTGTCCCGTTTTCTTTCGAAAGATCGAGTAGCGATTTAGCGTATCTTTTTGCGACTTGAATATCTACCATTTTTTTATCCTTAATTGATGATTGAGTCTTTCCTGATTAATTCAAAGAAATATCTTTCATCAAATTATCCATCAAACTTTTTTGTTTCTCGTCGTTGCTAAGTTCCTGACGAAGAATCTTCTCAGCAATTTCAATTGACATAGCTGCCACTTGATTTTTCAATTCAGTAATGGCTGCATTTTTTTCATTATTGATTGTTTCACGAGTAGAAATAAGAATTTTATTCGCCTCCGCTTGAGCTTTACTTTTTGCTTCTCCCACAATTGCATCCTTTGTATCGCGCGCTTCTTTCAACATTAAATCACGTTCCAACCTTGCTTGAATTAGAAGTTTTTCGTTGTCAGCCTGTAATGCTAACATTTCCGCTTTTGCTTTTTCAGCACTGTTCAAAGCACTCGTGATTGAATCTTCACGTTCTTTAAGTGACTTTAATATAATCGGAAAAGCAAATTTTCCGAGAAGAAAAAGTAATGTCAAAAACGAAATTGACATCCAAAAAATGAGACCGAACTGCGGTTTTATTAATTCCATTGTGTAATGATTTTTTACTTAATAATTTACTACTTCTTTTAATCTGAATGAAATAATCAATACAGCTCAACCAACCGTTGAGCTGTATTAAATTTTCTTAAGCCTTGAAGGTAACAAGAAGACCTACTACCATTGCGAAGAAGGCAGCACCTTCTACCAAAGCTGCAGTAAGGATCATGTTCGCGCGAATGTCGCCACTGGCTTCAGGTTGACGAGCGATAGCTTCCAATGCAGAACCACCGATACGGCCGATTCCGACACCTGCTCC
>CAYHCU010000362.1:0-3046 GCA_964355035.1 uncultured Flavobacteriales bacterium
GGAAGATCGCACTCTTCTGTAATGTAAATGTAAATGCAGTAATTGAATCAATAGACGCTGAGACTATTTATGATGTTCCACTATTGATGTACAAAGAACAGCTGGACAAAGTTGTGCTTAACAAATTGAAACTTCCACTTCAACATGAACCGGAGCTAACTCAATGGAAAGTATTTTTAGGAAAACTTAAGAACCCAACAAGTGAAGTTCGAATAGGAGTAATCGGTAAGTACATTGAATTAAAAGATGCTTATAAATCTATTGCAGAATCATTTATTCATGCCGGCGTTGCCAATGAATGCAGAGTGAAATTGGAGTGGATGCATGCGGAAAAAATTGATTCTGAAAACGTAGAAGCGAAACTTGGAAATCTTAACGGAATTTTAGTTGCACCCGGATTTGGTGATCGTGGAATAGAAGGGAAAATTGCAGCAATTCAATATGCCAGAGAAAAAAATATTCCATTTTTCGGAATTTGCCTTGGTATGCAATGTGCGGTAATTGAATTTGCAAGAAATGTTGTTGGTTGGAAAGATGCACACTCTACAGAAATGGATCCCACTACCAAACATCCGGTGATCGACATCATGGCTGATCAGAAAAATATTACAAAAAAAGGTGGAACCATGCGATTGGGAGAATATGCATGTATTCTTCAAAAGGGAACCAAGTCGTATGCGAGTTATGGGAAACAAAAAATTGGCGAACGGCATCGTCACCGTTATGAATTCAACAATAAATACTTAAAACATTTCGAAGACTCCGGAATGATTCCTGTTGGTATTAATCCGGACAACAATTTGGTGGAAGTGATTGAATTAAAAAATCATCCATGGTTTGTTGGCGTACAATTTCATCCTGAATACAAAAGTACGGTAGAAAACCCTCACCCCCTTTTCGTCCGGTTTGTTCGCGCAGCAATGGATCAATTGAAACAATCCAATTAAAATTAATGTTTTTTTGTGCTATACTCTTTTTATGCCTAGTTTTACCGCAAAATCTAAAACTAAATATATCATGATTAAAAGACTACTAACTCTAGCTCTTTTGGGGGCTCTTCCATTCTTTGTTAATGCACAAACTCAGGTTCTGGTTGATACCAGTATGGAAGTTACCGGCGCCGGTGGTGCTGATTGGTCATCAACTTCAACAAATTTTGGTACCGTTTTATGTGATCAACCCTCGTGTGGAACATGCGGTGGACCTTGCGCTCCTCATAGTGGAGCATGGTATGCTTGGTTCGGTGGAGCCGGTGGTCCTGAAATCGGAACTCTTTCGCAAACCTTCAATGTATCCTCTGCCGGAATTGCAACCTTAAATTTTTGGCTGATGATACCAGTTGCAGGTACTACTAGTGATTCTTTAGCTGTATTTCTGGATGGCAATTTAGTTTGGTCCAAACTTGGTAACGATTCAGTCGGTTATGAAACAAGCTATGTTTTAGTTACTGATTCTCTTGGTGGTATTACTGCAGGTAGTCATACCCTTGATTGGACGGGGAATGAAACAGGTGTTCGTCTTAACTTCCTGGTGGATGACATCACCATCAATGTAGATGCAGGTGACGGGATTTCTGACTTTGATTTTGAAAATGGTGTGACTGTTTACACAAATCATTCAGAGCATATTCTGAATTGCGCATTTAATTTTCAACAAGCTTCTGACTTGACAATTCAAGTTACTGACCAACTTGGACGTACTGTTCGGATTAGCCAACTTAACAATGTAAAGGAAGAATATATTTCATTCAACACATTTGGACTAGTTAACGGAATTTACAATATAACGTTTATTAAAGAAGGTTCTGTTTTCACTAAACGTGTTTTCATACAGGATTAATTTTATTTAGCAATAAAAAAAATGCCTGTTCGATGAACAGGCATTTTTTTTGTCATATTGGATAACTAAATCAAAAATTATTTATTCTGTTACGACAATTCGTTTTTCACGAATGGTGGAACCGGCAATAATCGATAAAATGTAAACCCCTTTTGGCAATGTAGAAACATCTAATTTTAAGTTATTATCACCTGCATTCAGCTGAGAAATCTCTGTTGAAACTATGCGACCGGTAATATCAATAATCTTTAACATAACTTCTGAAGCACGATCAATATTTAATTGAACAGTAGTTTGTCCGGAAACCGGATTTGGATATACGCTAAAATTTAAAACAGGTTTATTAAGATCATCTATATCATTAGTTGCAGAATAAAAAACTGTAATATATTTCTGAACTGAATTGCCAACTATACCGCTCATGTTCAAAGTGGACATCTGCATGAATGGAGCACGAGTGCCTGATTTATACCAAGCATATTTCACTACATGAACAGGGCTAACCGGTCCACCGAAATCTTCAACCATGTCAAAATCATACTTTACACGAAGAACATTATTGTATGTAAAACCAGCTGCTTTGAGTGTACCCTCTCCATCTGCTATAACAGAGATAGTCCCCGTTAGTGTTGAACCTGCATAACCAGTTCCTGTTATTGGCACATTAACAATTGAAGCACCATAAGCAAATGGAATTGTAAGGATTCTTTGTGTATTGGAAATTCTCACTTCATTGGAAGCATTTTGAAAACCAAGATATTGCAATTCTGTTCCTGCTCCGTTTTTAATAAAATAATCTGTCCACCCAAAATACGAATCACATTTAAGATTTGCACCCACAAAACTTGCATCAATTCCTGATGTTAGTGGAGCTCTGAATGATTCAGTTAATGTATTGACAGAAACGACATAAAGACTAAAATCCCACATTGCACCCGAACCACCCGGACCAGCCTGAGCGGTTGTGTCATAAAATGTTTTGCTTATCCAATTGTCGCCTACGATTGGGAGATTTGTACTTTGAAGTATAGCTGTTTGACCAACAGAAGTGGTCGTTGCCAGAAATAAAAGACTTGCACTAAGAATTAGTTGTTTTGTAAGAGTGTTGATCATATTAGGATTTTTGACGTGACATTGAATGTATATTACGAGTCGCAATATTACATCATTCACCTTAAAGTCCAATAGAATTCCATTTAAAATTAAA
>CAYHCU010000363.1:0-3039 GCA_964355035.1 uncultured Flavobacteriales bacterium
CTTCACATATTGATGATTATTATAAACATTCCATTGTCTTGATTCTATATTGAAGGAATGAGCTGATGGACCAACACCAAGATATTTTTTCCCTTTCCAATAGGAAGTATTGTGACGAGAGTATTTTCCGTTGCGCGCAAAATTGCTGATCTCATAATGTTCGAAGCCATGTTCAGCGGCTGCTTTCATCAGCATTTCAAAATGAGTTGCAGAAGCATCATCATCAATATCTTTTACTTTTTGTTGCTTAATCATTGTCGCCAAAGCTGTCTTCGGTTCAACAGTCAGAGAATAACAAGAGAGATGATCCACATCCAATGCAAAAGCAATTTCCATATTCTTTGCCCAGGCATCGATGGTGAGGTTTGGTAAACCGTAGATAAGATCAATTGTGATATTGTCAAATCCAGCTTCTTTTGCATCCCGAACACATTGCAATGCTTGAGAGGAATTATGTGCACGATTCATGAGCGCAAGGTCTTCCTCTCGAAAAGATTGAATACCTATGCTCAAACGATTCACGCCAGCTTTACGAAGCATTTGCAATGTTTCTGTTGTTAAATCATCCGGATTTGATTCTAATGTTATTTCTGAATCAGGATCAACAATAAAATTATCGTGAATTGTATTGAGCAATAGTGCAAGTTGTTTCTCATTGAGAAGCGAAGGCGTTCCACCACCAAAATAAATAGTTTCGACTTTTTCTTTCCCTAAATAATCTTTCCGAAGAATAATTTCTTTCTGAATTGCATTTACCATTTCATCCATCAGATGATGAGTAGTGGAAAAATGAAAGTCGCAATAATGACAGGCTTTTTTGCAGAATGGAATATGGAGGTAGATGCCGGCCATTGTGGTGGATTGTGAATTTGGGATTGAGGAATGATAAATGTTAAATGATAAATAACGAAAACTATTTCTTCAAGACAATACGGAATGTGGTTCCCTTATTGACATCAGAGCTTTTAACGAAAATTTGTCCGTCGTGATACTCTTCAATAATTCGTTTGCTCAATGACAAGCCAAGTCCCCAGCCTCTATCCTTGGTGGTGAATCCGGGTTTAAAAATCGTCTTATAGGATGATTTAGGAATTCCTTTCCCTGTATCGCTGATATCGATGTAAACAAATTGATGTTGATTTGTAAATGCAACATCAATTCTGCCGTTCCCGCTCATTGCATCAATTGCATTCTTCAGAATATTTTCAATCACCCATTCAAACAATGGTACATTCATTGGTGCAAAAATTTCAGTCGGTGGTATCGCTACATCAAAGATCACTTTATCAGAACTACGTGTACGAATATATCCAACTGAATGGTTCAGGACTTCATAAACATTTACTTTTGAAAGTGAAGGTGCGGAACCAATTTTTGAAAACCGCTCTGTAATAGTTTGTAACCGTAAAATATCTTTTTCAATTTCATTAGTGTATTCGCTAGTCATTCCTTTCAGTCGCAAAAATTCCAACCATGCCATCAATGAAGAAAGCGGTGTACCTAATTGATGCGCTGTTTCTTTTGCCATTCCAACCCAAACCTGGTTTTGCTCAGCTTTTCGAGAGCTGCTAAAGGCTAAATAGGAAACCACTAAGAACAAGCCTATCACCCCAAGTTGAAAATAGGGATAATAACGTAATCGAATTAGTAATTCCGAATCACGATATAAAATATATTGCTTGATGGTTCCAATATGAATTTCAATCGGATCATGACTGGCACGCATTTCAATAATCTGATCATGCAAAAAAGCTGCTTTCAAAGATTTCAAAGAGTCAAGGTTACGTGAAGAAATGGGAACAAAATGGTCATCGGCCCAAATCACCGGAATGGTTGTATTGTTGCTAATTACATTCGATAAAAAGTTAATGTCTGTATTTAACTCAGAAACATCTGCCAATCTTCTGGTTGCTTCAGCCCAAAGCTCAATTTTTTTTCGTTCCTCTTCGGCTAGTTTTTGCACCAAACGATTCGTGTACCAAAGCGAAGTGGTACCAATCATTAAGGCTGCCAATAAAAGCAGTAATTTCCAGCGTTGTTTTTGAGTATAAATATTCACGTAAAGAGAGGTGTTTGAATAGACTTCAAACAATTATCTGAAGTATTTTCACAGGTCACTAGGGCAAAGATGAGGGAAATTCTTAGAATAGAAAAATCATTCTCCATTAGAATCCCAATCTATTTGCATTTCTTCCTTCTTTTTTGGTTTTGAAGTCTTTACAGTATCTTTTTTGAATAATCCGAACTCTTCTTTTAGCATAGATTTAAGATTCTGACTTTCTTTTGTGATTTCTGTCTTAATTTTTTCTCCGGTGGCTTTGCGGTCATATGCATACTTTGGATTATCTACCGGACCTTTCATGGATAACATTAGCATTGTTTTGCCTAGTCCGTCATCTTCAATTTCCCCGAATTCCGTTGAATTTGATTTCATTTTTTTACCCAAAACATCCGACAAAAGTAGCTTGATGTGATAATCAACGATATTGTCAAAATTGTGTGTCCCATTTAAGGATATATTCATTGCACTGGAATTAATTTCCATATTTGGAATAAAAATTTTCCTGTCTTTTATCGCAATTTTATTGCTTAACGTTAAAAATTTTATGTGATTCAAATCAGGAACTTTTATATATTTTGCAAGAGCCTGAATGGGTGCAAAGTTATTTAATTCGCCATTTTCAATTTTAATATCACACGTTGAAATTACTTTTGAAGAATTTATTGTAAGATCTTTTGCCCAGATACTTGCGAATTGAACATCAGAACTAATGCGTCCTTTCACATTCTGATCCGTCATGGTATTCTGATTAAAATTTTCTAATTCATAAAAAAGCCTGGTAATATCTAATCGGGCAAAACGTGCATCACAATTCATGACGATGCTATCGCGACGAGAAGCATTTATAGTTGCATCCATTTGAACACTGCCGTCCATAGCTTTAAAAGTTAAACCATAACTACTGATAATTTGCTTCTCAAGATGAATTTTCCCGCGAACACTTGAGGCTTGAAATTTCCTGAATTGCAAATTTCCAA
>CAYHCU010000364.1:0-3022 GCA_964355035.1 uncultured Flavobacteriales bacterium
AAGAGTGATATGACCTTTTATTAAAAGCAAAGAATGGAGACTACTAAAAAACCAAGCAAAGAAAAATTGCAGGAATGGCGCGACAATCCGGACAATTGGAAATTAGGCGGATTAATTTATTATAATAAAGAAGATAAAAGACTTCTTCCACCAAAACAAATCGCAGGATTTGGTTGGACGGTGAATTTTGCAAACCCATATTCAATTCTTACGGTAGCAGGAATTACTTTTTTAATTATTGTAATCGTTAATTGGTTGACTTCGTTATTGAAGTGATAATATTCTTGCTTCTCTCAACTATTAGTTGGATTTTGCAGTCCCTTAAAAGAAAATTTATTTTTAAATATAAAGGGCGATTAGCTCAGTTGGTTTAGAGCACTACCTCGACAAGGTAGGGGTCGCTGGTTCGAGCCCAGTATCGCCCACGGATGATCGGGGTTCGTGATTCGATATTCGAAAAACGAACCACGAACCCCTAATTTGACCGAAACAGTATGAAAAAGACAGAACTTTTTAAGCAATTCGGTGATAAAAAGTTTCACAAGAGATTTTTTTCTAACTTAGCTACATGAAAGTTGATAATATAAAAATCGAACTCATTCAATGGCTTGCTCAACTTGAGGATAAACAAGTATTACAATCTTTGTTTTATTTCAAGAATATTCAAGAAAAGACGGATTGGTGGGATATGTTAACAGATGCTCAACTAAAGGAAGTTGAGAAAAGTATAGAAGCAGTAAAAAAAGGCAAAACTATACCTAATAAAAATGTTTGGCTAAAGTATGGAAGAGCTCCTAAACATTGAGTGGTCGGAAATAGCAGCTCTGCAACTTGACAAATTTTACAATTATATTTTGTTTGAGTGGACTTCAAGAGAAGCCGAAAAATTTTTAGACCAAGTTCAAGAATTCGAACTTATTGTTTCAAAATATCCGCTTGCTTTTATTCAAAGTAAAAGAAAGAAGCAATATAGAATTGGCTTAGTGCACAGAAACGTTTCCGCTATTTACCAAATTAAAGCTAACAAGATTGTTATCATTGCTTTAATAGATAATAGATCTAGTAAAAAAGTGCGTCAATAAATATTTGAGGCACTAGGGTGGTTTTTTCGATATTCGAAAAACGAACGCCGAACCACGAATTGTCAATAAATAAGTTTGCTTTGAGTCTATTTATTATCAATATTCGCATCACCAATTAAAGAAAGAATGGAGTTATTGAAACAACAGATCGAAGCACTCATATTTTGCTCAGAACAAAGCATTTCGCTTGACGAAATCAAAGCTTCTTTGAAGCTGTCTTTTGAGTGGGAGCTGACCGATGAAGAGGTCATTGAAGCTATTGAAGCTATTAAACCAAAATATTTTTCAGACGATTTCGCCTTTGAATTGGTTGAGATTTCGGATGGGTATCAGTTTTTAACTAAAAAACAGTACCATCCTACTATTAATGCCCTTATTCAGCATAAATCGAAGAAAAAACTTTCTATTTCACAAATGGAGACGTTGGCAATAATCGCTTATCGCCAACCAATTTCTAAAGGCGAAGTAGAGCACATCCGCGGTGTAAGCTGTGATTATGCTATGCAAAAGCTTCTTGAAAAGGAACTAATAGAGATTTCCGGTAAAAGCGATAGTCCAGGCCGACCTATACTTTATAGTACAAGCCGCAACTTCATGGATTATTTCGGAATCAGAAATGTAAAAGACCTTCCACAGTTGAAAGACCTTCATGTTGAAGGGAATGAGATTGGAACAGCCACAGAAATGATGGATTCTTCTGACCTTGAAAATAACATTCCTTCAGAAGGCGAAAATCAGCAATTTGATGAGAATATCGATAATGTTCCGGAAAATTCAGAAGCAATAAATTCTCTTGAAGCTGTAGCTGAAATTGAGGTAGTTGAAGTTTCTGAGTCAATTGAAATGAGTAGCATGACAGACGAATTGGCGGATGCTGAAGAAGTGATGGACATTCCTGACCGGAAAGCTATTTTTCTTGAAAACGAGCAGAATGTTGAGTCAAATCATGAAAATTCTGAAATTAAAAACGAAAACGAAGAAGAATAAGCATCTCCTGCGAACTTATAAAAATAAAAGCGACTGTAAGCGTTATGTTTCAGTCGCTTTTTTCATTAACTTTCGTACTGCCTATTTCGGTACAGTGTTTGCCAAACCGTATTCATGAAAAACAAACTTAGCCTAATCGTTGCTTTTTTTCTTATTAGCAACCTCGTGCATAGCGAAACGCCAAGTGAACTTCGAACAGTTATCAATACCGCTTTCAAACCCGGCGAAATTTTAAAATTCAGAGTTCATTATGGAATTATGGATGCAGGAGAAGTATCGCTGGAAGTAAAACCTGATTATACAATTCTTGGTGGCCGTGATTGTTATCATTTCGTCGGCAATGGTAAATCCGTTGGAGCTTTCGATTGGTTCTTTAAAGTTCGCGACCGCTACGAGAGTGTTGTTGACAAACAAGCCATGGTTCCTTGGCTTTTTGTTCGTCGTGTAAATGAGGGAGGCTACATTATCAATCAAAATGTAAGCTTTAATCATAATGATGATTCAGCGAAAAGCGAGAAAGCTACAATTTCTGTTCCTGATAATACACAAGACCTTGTTTCTTCTTTTTATTATGCACGAACAATCGATTTTACAAATGCAAAAGAAGGAGATATTTTTCAAATCACAGGCTATCTCGATGATGCAGTAATCCCTCTCAATCTTAAATTTTTGGGAAGAGAAATTGTATCAAGTAAAAAAGGTGATTTTCGTTGCATAAAATTAAGACCAATGTTACAGGAAGGTCGTGTATTCAAAGCCAAAGAAGACATGACAATTTGGGTAAGTGATGATCAAAACAAAATTCCAATTCGTGTCCAAACAAATATTTTAATCGGTTCTGTCAAAATGGATTTAGTCGATTATGCTAATCTTGCAGGAACTCCTGCTATTGTTAAATAAATAGAAACGATAATACGTTTACCGAAAATCGTTTTTCAAAATACATTAATACA
>CAYHCU010000365.1:0-3009 GCA_964355035.1 uncultured Flavobacteriales bacterium
AAACGAATACGAGCAACTTTACGCATAGCCGAATTCGGCTTCTTTGGAGTAGTTGTGTAAACACGAGTACAAACACCACGACGCTGTGGACATGAAGCCAGAGCGGGTGATTTACTTTTATCGATCAGTTTTGAGCGTCCTTTGCGAACTAACTGGTTTATCGTAGGCATTCTTCGAGATTCTTACTGTTAAACTCTGTGTAATTATTAGATAAATCCCCTTTTTTAGGGATTGCAAAGGTATACTAATGTTCTTATTTACCAAATAGTGTTGATAAAATATTTTAAACAAAGTTGAGAGAATACTCCCTACCACATAATAAGGCTTAAAATGAAGTAAAAAGAGGGAATTGGGAAATATCTTTTACCACGGAAAAACTATTTAAAATTCAACTTTTGGCATTTAGCGGTGGGAATTTAATAGTGCGGCTGAAGATGTTTTTAAGAAAAGGGTAAATTAATGCTACCACAGCATTAATAATATTCAATTTTATCTCCTCAGCTCTTATAAACCACAAGAGAAAAGCTTTTAAAATTGTCGGATTATTCTAAACCAAAAGCCGGAATCAAAAATTCCGGCTTTTAAGCACTTTATAAGATATCTCTGTATTTCTAAGCCACCTTCAACTTATTCGCATTTGTTTTAGCGAATTTCTCGCTGGCATAGTCCAGGGTGACGATGAATTCTTTCGCATTTCCTTTTGAGGTAGGGATTTCAAACATGGCATCCAGCAAAATGGCTTCACAAATGGAGCGAAGTCCACGAGCACCTAATTTGAATTCAAAAGCCTTGTCCACGATAAAATCGAAGACATTTTTCTCCATAACCAGGTTAACTCCTTCTAATTCAAACAATTTCTCGTATTGTTTCATCAAAGCATTCTTTGGTTCGGTCAAAATTGAACGTAAAGTTGCTTTGTCTAATGGATCCAAATGAGAAACGACCGGTAAACGACCAATTAATTCGGGAATGATTCCAAAGGCCTTTAAATCAACCGGACTGATATATTGAAGGTAATTGGATTTATCGAAATGTTCAGTATCGCGGCCTGATTTATAACCTATTGCATTGGTCATCAACCGTTTTGCAATTTTCTTTTCAATGCCGTCGAAAGCTCCACCGCAAATGAAGAGGATATTATGAGTATCCATTGCTATCATCTTTTGCTCCGGGTGTTTACGACCTCCCTGAGGTGGTACATTCACGACCGAGCCTTCAAGTAATTTCAATAACGCTTGCTGAACACCTTCTCCACTCACATCACGTGTAATGGATGGATTATCGCTTTTACGGGCAATCTTATCGATTTCGTCAATATAAACGATTCCTCGCTCGGCTGAAGCAACATCGTAGTCGGCGGATTGCAATAAACGAGATAAAATACTCTCAACATCCTCACCTACATAACCTGCTTCAGTCAATACAGTGGCATCGGCAATACAGAAAGGGACATTCAACATTTTAGCAATAGAACGAGCTAATAGTGTTTTTCCTGTTCCTGTTTCTCCTACTAAAATGATATTTGACTTTTCAATTTCAACTTCATCCTGCTTTTTGATCTTGCTGGAAATACGTTTGTAGTGATTATACACAGCAACCGCCAAAACCTTTTTAGCGTCATCCTGCCCAATTACATATTGATCAAGGAATTTTTTGATTTCAACAGGTTTCAATAAAGTCAAATGCGAGTTAATAGTATTTTTAAGTTTACTATTCATCTCATCATTGAGAATATTTTGAGCTTGCTGAATACACTGGTCACAAATATGACCGGTAATTCCTGCTATCAATACGTAGGTTTCGCTTTTATCGCGACCACAAAACGAGCACTTTATTTCTTTCTGATTTTTCATCCTTTAAACGCCACTTTTTTAATAACAAAATTAAACGCAATTTAGGGAAAATAGTTTGACTGACTACTAAATTACAGAAAGCGGACAATCATATTCTTTAATATGTTGAGTTTTATTACAAAATCAACACAAAAAACATGATTATCCGCTTTGTAAGTGATTATTAAAACCGATAAAGGAAATTACACTTTCTTTCTCGTTAACACTTCATCGATCATTCCGTAATCTTTTGCTTCGTCAGCAGTCATCCAATAATCACGATCGGAGTCTTTCCAGACCTTATCGAATTCTTGTCCTGAATGTGTTGCAATGATTTCATACAGCTCCTTTTTCAACTTCTGAATTTCACGTGCTGTGATTTCAATATCTGAAGCCTGGCCTTCTGCCCCGCCCATTGGCTGGTGAATCATGATACGAGCGTGTTTTAAAGCAGCTCGCTTGCCTTTTGCACCTGCACACATCAATACTGCACCCATTGATGCCGCCATTCCTGTACAAATCGTAGCAATACTTGGTTGAATGAATTGCATGGTATCATAAATACCAAGTCCTGCATACACAGAACCACCCGGACTATTCATATAAATCTGAATGTCTTTCTTTGAATCGACCGACTCAAGGAATAAAAGTTGCGCCTGAATAATATTCGACACATAATCATTGATACCAACACCCAGGAAGATGATACGATCCATCATCAAACGGGAAAACACATCCATAGTCGCAATGTTTAATTGTCTTTCTTCTATGATGGTTGGGGAAATGTAATCTGCCCTGACTGAAGAAACGAAGCTATCAACCGAATGGCTGCCTATACCCCGATGCTTAACGGCATACTTACGAAACTCATCTGCGTAATTCATAATTCTTTTTTTATAGTTTAATCTGAAACAAAAGACGTCTTATTGAAGCAAATATTTCAGCAGTCCAAAATTAATTAGCCTTTGTGAATGGTGTCCTATGGTTGGAAATAGTTTTCAACAAAACATTAGCGCCTTGAAAAGTTGGGGAGAGATTTAATTTACGAGTGTGTTCAAAGGTTTGTTTACTGCTAGTAAAGGTGAATCCAAATAAGTATTTGCGAGCCGCCGTACTTAGAGAACGGCAGCAAAATTAATCCGATTCTTCCTTTAGATACAAATTAGATGAGAAATTT
>CAYHCU010000366.1:0-3007 GCA_964355035.1 uncultured Flavobacteriales bacterium
AGGTGGCCGAACTGATGCCCAACTCCCTGCAGACCTCGGGAACCGCCAAGCCCGCTTCGGCCCGTTTAAGGGTGTCCATGATCTGGCTGTCTGTGAACTTCGATCGCTTCATTGCAGAATCTCCTGTCAGTGAGAAAATTCTACTTCTGTTCGCTCCGCTTTTACGGGGGGGGGATTACCCCAACGCCTTTAAATAAATCTTTGCCGACAATATGATGGTGACGTTCAAGATATGGCGCTATACCTCTAGTCGCAGCATAAACCTAGAGTTGGTTGTCTAACCCTTGGCCTTCATAAAAACTAGTCTGTATTATTGATTCAATATTCATAGAAAACTACGCCATTTCCGTTTTCTGTAAGATTGTAATTAGATATCGCCCGCACCAACCTTGTTTGACCAACCTGAACGAACCATTAAAGCCATAAATTGATGCGATGTTACGAGTGGAGAAATAATTAACAAACGTATGTTCATTAATGTGATTAACATGTGTTGGATCTGTAAAACTAATTGAAAATGGAAAGCCCGGCGTGACTGACAAAAAATATCCACCTGGCTTGAGAACATTATAAATTTCGTTCATTAATTCGACAAACGGAAAACGTGTTACTAGGACGCGACAACCAGACTCGTTAGAAAGTGCAGCCACATGTCTTGGGACATGCTCAATAAAATCATGTGCAGTACAATAATCAAAGGAGCAATATTCATACGGTATACGTTGAAAGCATAAATCAGCTTCTCTTACGGAACTCAGATTCACGTGCGATGGAGCAATATCGACCCCAAATAAATCATCTGCATCAAACGGATTTTTGATGTTTGTGCCGCAACCAAGATCGAGAGCGCGCGTTCGTCGTTCTGAATGCTTTTGTCTGTAATTCAGGCCTAGATTTTTGCAAAATATTTGGTAGTCGGTGAATGGAATATATTGCGGGGAATCTTTGAAAACTTGATAAAGGCCCAATAGCTTGCCAAACAGTTTCTTTAACATGAATCTAAAACCTCATCTTTTGAATGGAGCTAACAACAAATGATTTCCAATTCTGTTGCGTAAAGAGACAGAATAATAGAATGCGTTGCACAATACTACTAAATGAGCTGAGAAACCAAAGCTGCTCAAGCAAGTAAAGTGAATTGTTGGCCCGAAGTTCTTTAAATAACGCCATAACGCTCTGCTCTCCATGGGCGTTGTATAAATTTGTAAAGTTATTTCTTGCGTAAACTTTTATCCCGGAGCGACAATTAGGCAGGAATTCCTTTGGCACATGTTTCATCTTCTCGATGCAGTGCCGTATAAAATATACACGCCCCTGATTCGCGTTTTTCTCGATTTCTTGGCTTCGATATTTGTCGTAAGACTCAAAATACTCTCGGTAAAAAACTGCTGGAGTGTGTACGTAGATATATTCTTGTGAAAGACTGTTTTCATGCAATAATTTTAAGCAAATAAAATTCCATAAATAAAGATCGCTCACTCGAGCAAATGGTCCATCAGTTAATAAAGGCTGAAACTCCTTGATATATGCATCAATAAGGCACCGCTTTATCCAGGCGCCATTTAGATTAGGATTACGACCACTAAATGAGTTCCGAATTATTTTCTTTAATGTTAGTCGCTTCCAATGCCTTGAGTGTTCGTGACTTCGTCTAATTTTATCGTTAATATCGACGATTTCATCATATCCGAATAGCACGCTCGGCTTTACATTAGCTACGCTAAAGTATGAAAACAATTCCGATTGGCCATGTACGTTTAGTTTATCATCTGCGCCCATTGAAATAACATATTCACTATCGGAGTTACGAAGGCAGTTTTCATAATTATCGAATGGGGCTAGAAATTCTTCTGACTTTAATATCTTCAGACGCAAATTATTAAATGATGACAAAATTGCATCTGTACCATCTGTGCATGCATTCGATGAAACAATTACATTCGAGTCAATTATTTCTGCCACTTCGAGCGCAGATGATATGCAATCAAAGATAAAAGACTCTCCATTATGAACTGGTATGACAATATCCGCTGGCATAGACTATCTCGTTGTATATTTAGTTATAAAAATATGGTCATTTTTTATATTTTCCGGAAATGTGTTGTCTATATCCTCCCTGGAGAACCTTCGACCCTTTCTGAGAATGTCGCTGTTTTTATTTGTTATTGCCTTTATATAACCAGGGGAAATGTTCATCATAACATTTGTAATGCATGCTCGAAACCCTTGATACGCCAATGACCTGAGTTTTAACTTGATCGCTTGCTCGCCGCCAAGGTAGCTAAAGTGCCAGCCGCCATCTTCGATAACAATGCCAGTTTGTTGTGATCTAGATTCGGTTGGAAACCGGTGATAATCCATTGAGCAATTTTTTAAACTTGAAAAGGCAAAGGCTCTTGTGCCAAACCATTCTGATTCGACACGATTGTCTATCCAATACAAATACCATTTTTGCTTAAAGTGATATATAACAGAAATATTAAAGGCTTTCTTTATTGAATCGATGGCTTTAGGGTTAGGTATCTCATCTAGATCACTCAGCATTATAATGTCGGCCATCTCTGCCAAGCCTATCAAAGGAACTGCTAAGCAATCTCTTTGAAAGATTTCCGTCCGTACTGAAGGCATGAGTTTTCCGGCTGGTCGACTATTGTGTTTGTGTAGAAAGGATTTTGTTTCGTCCGTGAAGTAGGTTTCTATTGTTCTATCCGCTATATCTTTTTTGCTTTCTGGAATTATGTAATGGATGACTTTGTCTTTAAATCGCTCATATCTTCCTTGATTTTCTATAAAATAAAGTGGTTTTTTAAAACCGGAGAAAGTCGTGTCTGATTCGGCTATAACAAAGTAATCAACTGTGTCGTAAAGAAGTTCCAATCTTTTTTCTAACAAATCCAATTCGTTAAAGAAGAGAAAACAGTCGAAGACTTTCATGGTATGGTAATCTCCCCATTTTTGGCTCTTGGTGAAATCGAGTGGGTAGCGCAATTCATCGTACGGACCCGCG
>CAYHCU010000367.1:0-3006 GCA_964355035.1 uncultured Flavobacteriales bacterium
CTCCATTTGTAACATCAATATAAGCAGTTCTTATTAAGGTATCACTATTAGAGCAAGCAGTAGAACCGGTTGCGTAAAGAGTAACAGTAAAAGTACCAGCTGTAGTATAAGTATGAGAAGGAGTAGCAGAAGTTGAAGTGCCGCCATCACCAAAATTCCATAAATAAGTAGTTGAATTCAAACTTGTATTGATAAAATTAACAGTGGCAGGAAGAACACAATAATCAAGTTGAGGTGCAGAGAAAGAAGCTATGACAGCATTTGAGAAAGTAGCTCCTACTCCAACGGCTTGCCAAGCATTTGTAACTTCTATAACCTGTGGAGAGCAACTACCAAAAAGATCAACAGCAGCTTGAATAGCATAGAAACGAGCATCAGCATACGTTGAAGATGGTGTGAGATAAACTGTTAGGTTTCGAAAAGCAACAGAACTTGCATCCGTCATACCAATTGAGTTTACGACGTAAGCGTTTCCATTATCATTTGTGCCGGTTCCGCCATTACATAATAAATAATACCAAAAATTCTGAACACCTGAATCATAATGAACACCATCTCCATAACCCCAGTATGTTCCTAGGTAAGTATCAGCACAATTATACTGATTAGGGTTTCCCATATTTCTGAAAGGAGTTAGAGTTACACTACACTGATCTCCTTCTAAGAAGTTGGCAGTTGTTGGATTTAAAAAGTAATCAATTGTAACACCAAAGACATCACTGAACGATTCATTCAATGCCCCTGACTCACCCGAATAAATTAATCCTGCAGTAAATTCCGTTAAGCCATGTGTAATTTCATGACCAACAATATCGGTTGTTGTTAAGGGATTATAAGTAGTTCCATCACCATCACCGTATGTCATTTGAGAGCCATCCCAGAATGCATTTACAAAACCTGATGAATAATGCACATAACTTCTTATTTCAAATCCTAAATTGTCAATTGAGTTTCTTCCAAAACGCGACCAATAAAAATCGTAAGTAGCTTCAGCTCCAGCGTGCGCATCGAGAGCATATTGGTCCAATCCTGTTGTTTGCCAATTATTATCCGTGTCCGTAAAATCAGTAGCAGTAGCATAATCAGTTCCGAAATTCAGATTCAGAGTTTGAATACCGGTACCCCGCCCAACTTCGCGAAGTCGGTAATTTGATGCAGTAACCATATCCGCTGTTATCGGCTGAACACCGCAATACGCAGTATTTGCAACACCAACAACGTCTGCATTCTGAATTCTGTTCAGTTCTTTAATTTTTTCACCGGTGTTAGCATCCACAAACATCCACACTCGATTATATTCCGGATTGAAAGATGAAATATCAAACTTGTATGCAAGACGGAAAGAATTTTCAAAAGGTAAAACAATTAGTTCCCCTCCTTTTTCCATCTGATCCAAACCTCCCTTTTGTTCATCTTTAAAATGAGTCGCTTTTACATATGACAAAGCATTCGTGAATGCAGAATGTTTTGATAAATTCGGAATTACATCTAAATTTTTTACATCATAAAATTCACCATTGGCTGATTGAACCAATCCATTTTTCAGATGCACATAATAAACAGCATTTTCAACAGGGATTGATTTGTAATACTGCTTGAAGCGGTTGTGCTTCATTTGAAGATTATCATATTCTGTTTTTAAAAGTTGCAATGAATTACCGGAAGATGCTTTCAAGACTTTTTGTTCCAGCCACATTTTTTGTTCTGATTCAGAAAACCAATCAGACGAATTTAGGCGGACAAAAGAAACTGTTTTGCGTTGTTCATCTACTCTAAGCAGATTAGAACCGAGAACCAATTCAGAAGCGTTTTTGTTTTCAAAAACTTGTGCATTTACCTTACCGATAAAGCATGAGACCAAAATAACCAGTAATCTAAAGTTAGATTTTTTCATTGAAACTTAATTAGAGTTAGAGAGTATTCAAATATAAAACATTTTTCAAAAAGAGAAAGTAATTTCCATCAGCACTTTTGTCAAAAGCGCTAAATTAAGGGTAAACAAAGGTAAAATTGATGTAATTTTCAGAATAAATCTAATCTTTCCAAAGTGGACAGAAAAACAGTGATGATTAAAGCTCTCCGGCTTGTACTATTAATTCAGCAATATCCCAGACTTTCACTTGATCTTCTTTATTAAAATTCTTCACACCATCAGACATCATCGTCATGCAAAAAGGACATCCAACAGCGATGATATCAGGGTTTAATGCGAGAGCCTCTTCAGTTCTTTCCACATTAACATCACGATTTCCTTTTTCAGATTCTTTAAACATTTGAGCGCCACCTGCACCGCAACAAAATCCGGTTGCACGGGAACGTTTCATTTCTGAAAAAGCGCCATCGAGTTTTTCGATGACGTTTCGCGGAGCTTCATAAATATCATTTGCGCGACCAAGATAACAAGGATCATGAAACGTGATTTTCTTGCCGTTGAAAGCTCCTCCGCTGACTTTTAATTTACCTTCATCAAACAAAGCCTGAATCAATTCAGAATGATGAACAACATCGTAATGACCACCCAAATCAGGATATTCATTTTTCAATGTATTAAGGCAATGAGGGCAAGCAGTCACAATTTTTTTTACGCCATAACCATTAAGCACTTGAATATTTGACATGGCTTGCATTTGAAAAAGGAATTCATTTCCTGCTCTTTTTGCAGGGTCACCGGTACAACTTTCTTCTGTTCCTAAAACAGCAAATTTAACTTCACAATGATGAAGAATTTTTGCTACAGCACGTGTAATTTTTTGTGCACGTTCATCAAAACTTCCGGCGCAACCAACCCAGGTAAGTATTTCAGGCACTTCACTGCGACCAGCGTAATCAGCCATTGTTTCAACCTGCATGGTATCTATTTTTTTCTTGAAGTATTACTTATTTTCTGTCCATTTTAACCGATCCGCTTGGGCAAATTGCCATGGAGCACCATTATTTTCGATACGTGTGAACATTCCTGCCAATTCAGATGGTATTTTACTTTCTTCCATTACCAGATAACGACGC
>CAYHCU010000368.1:0-3004 GCA_964355035.1 uncultured Flavobacteriales bacterium
TTATTCAATTAAATCATCAATCCGGTCAAATTTCTCTTCACTGTATGCTCCATTTGTTTCAAAAATAATCTTCGCGTCTTTGTCTAATAAAAAAAGATAAGGGACTTCTGTTCGCGTTATTTTAAGTAATGAGAGAATTTGTTCAGTGTTTGTTTCGCTGAAAATTACATGAGGTTTTAAATCTGATTGGGCACTTTCACGGAATTTCTTTTTCATGTTTTCTGCTAAAAGTTGGTTGTTGCTTTTAACTAATGGAATAAAAAACACATTAACATCATACATGTCATCCATCAGGCCGGTCTTTGCAATAAACTTCTGATACACCGGATCCATCCAACTTTCCAATGCCGGTTGCGCTTTGTTTGAGGAAGCAAAAAAAAGTAACGTGTATTTGCCTTTCACATCTTCAGGTATGTTGATTCGTTGATGATCTATTGTTTCACCAATTATTTTTCCAATCACTTGCGACTGACAAGTTCCGAAAAGTAAAGTGAGAGTGAAAAGGGTAGCGAGGATTTGCTTCATTTTTTTCTTTTAATGCTTATATCCTTGCTAAAAAAATAATTTATTCTTTTTCGTTGGATCTGAGGTCTCTCAATTTGTCAATAAAGCTTTCAGCCCACGAAAAAATCTTTTTCTCTAACACAGATTCTTGCTTGGTGATAAAACGGTGGAGCAGGATGGATATTGTAGCCATTAACCCGCTTTTAAAAAAATCGCCTTTTGCAAAATTGATTCCTGTTGCTGAGGAAATGGCTTTCATTGCAATGTTTTCCGGTTTTAAATCTTCTCGCACCTCAAGTAAGGAGTCCTTTAAAATCAACTCTTTCTTTTCCAACTCCAGTTTAAGACGAGAAATTTCTTTTCGGAGCTGATGAGCATTTTCTATTCTATTCATCATCTTTAAGTAATTTACGGATGATTAAATTTGTGATTGGCTTTTTTATCCAACTTTCTCTAGCTAAATAAACAATCAGCCCAAGAATTAAATATAGTCCGGCTACACTTATAAAGCCTAATGAATACTTTCCGGTTTGTTCTGAAAGTAAAAATGCCAAAGCAATACTTCCAAATAAAAATACCATCGTGAAAAAGAGTAGGAGCATAGCACCTACTACCGTTGTCCCTGCAATTTCACTTCCTTTCTCTACTGCTTGAAGTTTGCTAAGTTCAATTTTGGTTTCCAGATAATCTTTCGTCTCAACAAAAAGTTTATCCAGATTAGTGTTCTCTTCCATCTGATGATTATTAAAGTTAATTCTTCAGTTTGCTGAGTTTATCGTGATTAAGGATGTAAATTTGTTTTTCACGGATATCAATTAGTTTTTCCTCTTTGAAATCTGATAAGGTCCGGATCACAGATTCTGTTGCCGTTCCTACTATACTTGCTAAATCTTCTCTGCTAACTGAAAACGCTGCTTTTTCTCCGTTCTTCTTATAGCTCTCTTGAAGAATAATCAATGCATCTGCAACTCTCTTTCGAACAGAATTATAAGCAAGATTAATTAACCGCTCTTCTGTGTCATGTAAATTATTTGAAAGCATCCTGATGAATTTTGCAGCGACATCTCTATTGCTATATAATAATGCAAAAAAGTCGATTCTTGGTATGATGCTGATTTCGCATTCTTCCAAGGTCTCTGCTGATTCTTTGTACTCTACATTCTCAATCAAATCTGTATACCCAATAAATTCTCCCTCTTGATGAATCGATGTGATTAACTCTTTTCCATCTTCATGGGTCTTGAAGGTTTTTAATTTACCTCTATTGATAAAAATTATTCCTGTTGGCTCATCACCTTCCATGTAAACCATTTCTTTCTTTCTGAAATGCAGAACTTTTCTGTCTTTTGAAAGCTTTTCCAGTTCACTTAATCCTTTCGCTGCTGCTAAGAAATCATCCAGTCCTTCAACGTTTTTACTGAACTCCTTTTTGAAAAGTGCATTTTTCTTTAATCGAACTTCAATAGCATTTAATAATTCCATTTCTTCGAAGGGTTTGGTTACATAGTCGTCTGCACCCATACTCATTCCTTTTCGGAGATCCGATTTTTCTGCTTTTGCAGTTAGGAAAATAAATGGAATTCCCGCTGTGGAAGCATTTTTCCCTAATAAGTATAAGACACCGTAACCGTCCAAGTGCGGCATCATAATGTCGCGAATAATCAAATCAGGAATCTCCTTAAGCGCCATGTCAACACCGATTTTGCCATTGGCAGCAGTGATAACTTTATAGTTCGCTAATTCAAGAATTTCAGCTGTATTCTCTCTCATTTCCTGATTGTCTTCAATCAATAGAATTTTTTTAGGCGTGTTCATATAGGTATTGTTATTTTAAAGGTGCTACCTTGGTTTTCAATGCTATTTACGTAAATATTTCCATTCATCTTGTGAATATATCGTTGTACGATATTTAATCCTAATCCTGTGCCTTGTATGGCTGTTACATTCCCCGCCCTGAAAAACCTCTCAAAGAGGTGAACTTGATCTTCTTCCGGAATTCCTATGCCTTGATCTTTGATCAACATTAGGATATTTGTGTCGACTTCTACATCAAAATTTATTTTTGAATCCTCAGGAGAGTATTTTATTGCATTGTTTATTAAATTAATTAAAACATGCCGCATTAGTGTCTTGTCTGTTTTAACTCCTGATTGCCCTGAATATGTGAAAAGAATTTGTTGGCCTGATTTTGATACCGCTTGCATCTCTTCTGTTATTTCTTCGCAAAATATTCGAAAATCGAAAAGATCTGTTCTGGCTTCAATTTTTCCCGCTTCGAGCTTTTCAAGAGATAGGAAGTCGTTCAAGATAACTGTCAGATTTTTTACTGAGCCTTTAATGCGCTCAATGTGTTTGGTTCTTTTATCTATAACCGAATTGTCTTGATACTTACTGATTAATGACACTGATGTTAATATCGTACTCAGAGGTGTCCGAAATTCATGTGAGGCAATAGAAACAAATTTTGATTTCATTTCATTTAACTCTTTTTCCTTTTCAA
>CAYHCU010000369.1:0-2994 GCA_964355035.1 uncultured Flavobacteriales bacterium
GCCTGGGCTGCCTCAATTGCTTCAACATCCATTCCATCGGCTTGAATGGAGATGATCTGTTCACGCTGCGCAGAAACGGTCTGGTAATGATCCTGGAGTTTTCTTGCGAGGGTCTGAACAAATTCACTGGTCTGCGACATGTTAAAGACGAACTTGGTCTCACTGGCCAGGTAATTCTTCTTCACTGCAGCACGATAGAGTTTTCCGACCAGAACATCAATCTGGAATTCAATGATCGAGTCATCAACAGTGAATCTCTTCATTCCTTCAATGATAGCCAGGTCTTGTGCCCTCTTGACTTCGAACTGCAGAATCCAGTTTCTCAGGACTTCCATCAGTTTTTCAAAGCCCATCCGGTCCTCACCGAAGGTATAGAGGGTGTTTGCCCCGAATATGCAGAAGTTTGAGCACATGCTTACTTGTTGGCCCCATCCAAGCTGAATTCCTTTTTCATGGAAAGCTGCTGCAATGGCGGTGACAGATTCATTGTCGAACGGATGATTGAGATGGACAACAATCCCGACCTTGTTGAAAAGCCATTTGTTAATCGGGATATTGGTTCCGGATGCATAGATTTCCTTCTCATCCCGGTTGATTACAGGTGTGGAATCCTTTTCAGGTACATAGATGTGTTTAATCTCAGCATCAAGCCCGGCTTCCATGCAAAGATTATGGATGGTTTCGACCAACTCCCATGATTGGATTGGACGATTCTTTGGTGGTCTGCCTTTTGAATCAGTAATCATCAGGCTCTGGCAAAGCAAATCGAGGGGAATGTCCTTAACGGTCTCACCCTCATGAAATAAAAAGATCTCATTCATAAGTGTTTTTTTAAAGTGTGTGAAATAATTTACTACAATTTAAAATTAACGGACGAATCTACGGGTAGAAAGTATCTTCCTACTATTCGCAAAAAAGAATTAATGGCTGCCGGTGCTATTATTGGTATTGGGAAATACTTTTTCTTTGATCAACAAGACAATCACTACACACTTGATGTAGACACTGTCTTCAATGAAATCTGGGATGTGACCGGAATAAAACGTCGGTTAAACTCAATATTAGAATCCGGGAATTATGATTACATTTTTTGTCTGCTTCCAACTCCCGGAACTCATGGTCATCACAAAGGCGCAACAATTCTTGCCTTGCAAACTGTTACAGAAATGAAAAAAGGTAAACGTCCAATCGTTCTTGCAGGAAGTTCAAGTAGTAAAAATGACAGCGCAGAAACCTCTTTTAAAGTACTTGATAAATTTCCATTGACAGCAATTTCCAATGGAACCCCGTCTTTTATGCTAGATAGGAATAGTTCGTTCGGCTTTAAAAATGCATTGAATTATAAAATTATTGTGAATTGGGAAATTGCCGAACATAAATCGCAAGGGGCAATGCAAACTTATATGGGGAAAGGTGACTATGAAAATTTCTGGTACTTCGATATTAACGATAAAAGTATGGTTGAAAAAACAAGTTTGCTTTTTAAAAGATTGAGTGAGTCGAGACCACATTAAGTGATACTTATAAAATTGGGGAGTGGCTTAATGTGTCTGATGCATTTTTATTAAAATTTTATTGCGAATTTTTGAATTCGGATTGCGGATTGCTCAAACAAATTACTAATCACGATTCAAAATGGAAGTAGTTAATTTATTGCCGTTGCCTTCAGGCAACGGACTAGTGAATAAACCACAATTCGGCTTTAGCCGAAAGTGTAGTTTGAATTCAGAAACATCTTACTACATACAGCGCTTTTGGCTAAAGCCGGAGTGTGTGTGCATTTCTTAACCGTTGCATGAAGGCAACGGCAAAAAAAGTAATGACAAAAAAAAGCGCAAGAATTAAAATCCTTGCGCTTTTTAATAAATTGAAATTACTTTTAGAATTTATAACCTAAGCAAAGTCCGAATCCTCTGAATGCAGGAAGTCCTGTTTTGTATTCTGCTGAAATTGAATTTGAAGTTACGGTAGCAGTTACTGTTCCCGGTACATCAAAAGTTTCCATTTCATGTGTGAGATCTGCTCTTTCAGTAGCATCAAAATTACCGCTTCCTGTTACAGTAGCTGTCGCTGAGCCAAAGCCTGCACCAATAATCCACCAGTCAAGTGTCACATGCTCACCTAGTAGCCACTGAGATCCAAGCATTAAACCTATAACGGTAGTTTTAAATGAACCATCAACAAATACAGTTTCATCTTGATTTGTTACTGATGAGGCATATGTTACGCCTACTTTATCAATTGAATATTTTGAATAACGGAAATAAGGCGCTACATAAAATCCTTTTGGTGCTTTACCGGAAAAATAATAACGATACTCAGGAGTAATTGACCATCCTGAAAATGTTAATCCTTTCAAAGTACCTGAAGAGTCTGCATTAATAGCCGCAGAAGGTAATCCTCTTGATGGCAACATCGACAATCCTAAGGCAACAGATGAATGTTCGCTGATTGTTCTTTCATATTGCATGGAAATATTAGTAAGCCCAAGTGCAAATAAATTTAACTTGATAACATTGGTTTGAGCATTCGATATTATAGTCGAAAGCATTAGAATACTTAGTGCGATTTTTTTCATGTGATTGGGTTATAGGTTTTGAGTTGGCAATTATACGGCTATTTTTATAAAATTGAAAATTTCAACTGTTCTGCTTTTCAAAAAAGCACCTGTTTTAAGCCAAAATCAGCCTTTTGACACCTGTTCCTTTAAATTGGATAAAAGGAAGCTATATTTTAAGCACTTTTTTTCAGAAAGAATCACGTTACTGTTTCTCTATTTTCATGTTACCTTTGACAAAAGAATAATTTATGGAATACAGAAGATTAGGAAAATCGGGCTTACAATTAAGCGCCCTTTCATTAGGTTCATGGCTCACTTTTGGAAAACAAATTGAGAATAATATCGCCGACGAATTAATGTCAATTGCTTACGATGCCGGTATTAATTTTTTCGACAATGCAGAGATCTATGCGCAAGGTCAATCTGAAATTGTG
>CAYHCU010000370.1:0-2979 GCA_964355035.1 uncultured Flavobacteriales bacterium
GATGAGAGTAATTCGCTAACTCACCACAATTCATACAAATAGCATGAACTTTCGTGACATATTCTGCAATTGACATTAACGTTGGGATTGGGCCAAAGGGCTTTCCCAAATAATCCATATCAAGGCCTGCAATTATTATTCGAATCCCCCGATTTGCCAACGTCTGGCATACAGATGGCAGTTCATCATCAAAAAACTGAGCCTCATCGATACCAATTACATCTACGTCATTAGCGAGAAATAAAATTTGAGAAGCCGATTCAACCGGTGTAGAGTGAATGGAATTCGCATCATGAGAAACGACATTTACTTCATCGTAACGGTTGTCAATTCGTGGTTTAAAAATCTCAACCTTCTGTCTGGCAATTTTTGCACGTTTTAACCTGCGAATTAATTCCTCGGTTTTCCCGGAAAACATTGACCCACAAACAACTTCTATGTGACCTTTCCTAACCGCTCTAACATTTAAAGTTTCCAGAAACATTCTTGCACTATTTAAGTATCGCAAACGTACATGAATTAACGGGGTTTTACAATAAAATTAACCCTAAATCTCATTGTTTTCTTTTTAAAAAAATGACAACATCTTTTAAAATGTTCCGTTAAAAGTGACATGCAAAGTCCAATTATTCATCAACAACTAATTCTTTCTACAGAAAGATTAAGAGATCTTCATCGTCTCATGCAAGCACATTCTGCCGCTATTCCGACTGGGGAAATGGAGGTTTTTTTAGCTGAAATTCGCAAAGTCTACGAGTTAGCACTTCATCTGAATTATCAAAATTCCCTTCAATTGCTGAATGAAATACCCGTTACGGTTGCCACAGATCCTAAAATTAATGAAGTTTCTGTTCCGGTTGTAAATGAACCTATTCGTAAAGAAGACGTCAGTGATGCTCCAATTGAAGTCCCCGGGACGAAACATTCGGCAATTTCTATGGATAAATTGATGTCTGATATTTCAAAAGCAGATACTACTACAGAACTCAATCAGCAGAAAAAATCGAATTCTGATTTGCATGAGATGTTTGAATCTGCTCCTTCTATAGCGCATAATTTTGAAGATCATGAGACACTTGCTGATCGGATGGCCTCAAATCAGATTTCGCACAGCGTTTCAGATCATTTGCACAAAATCCCTGTGAAGGATATTAAAGCTACGATCGGACTAAATGAAAAATTTCAATTCTTCAACCAGCTATTTAATGGCGATTCACAAAAATACAATGCTTCAGTTGATGTGTTAAATTCTTGTGGCTCTTCTTCTCGTGCCCAGGATTTTATGAAAAATATTTCCCAAGAATACAATTGGGAAAAACAACCCTCCATCGCTTCACTTTTCATGGATATTGTCGAAAGACGCTTTCTTGGCTAATGGAGAAAACAGGGCTCTACCTTGTTCCTACGCCTGTTGGTAATTTGGAAGATATTACTTTTAGGGCAATTCGGATCTTAAAAGAAGCAGACACTGTTCTCGCAGAAGATACTCGCGTAAGCGGTAACTTAATGCGACATCTTGGTATCGACAAAAGACTGCAATCGTATCATATGCACAATGAGCATAAAATTGTTGCAGATATTGTCAATCGGATTTCTGCCGGTGAAACGATTGCTCTAATCACCGATGCAGGTACTCCGGGAATTTCCGATCCCGGATTTTTACTCGTTAGAGAATGTATTCGTGCCGGAATTAAAGTCGAAACACTCCCGGGCCCAACTGCTTTTGTTCCCGCATTAGTCAACTCCGGTTTGCCGGCTGATCGATTTACATTCGAAGGATTTCTGCCACAAAAAAAAGGTAGAGCTACTCGCTTGGAAAATCATTTTTAAAGGCAATTCCAGAAATAGCAATTCATAAAAAAGTAACAGATTATTTTACTTTAGAGTTTGATATAATTGCAGCTATAGAAAAGGCAATTTCAGGAAAAAGTAGAATATTGTTTTTTTCAAGTAACGGCAAAGTACAGCGGTTTAAATGCTCGATTGGAAAAATTAATACCGATTTTGTTATTACTGCTCAACCCATTATAAATGAAAACTTTCCTTTAAAAAACTATAATATTACATTAAACGATTTTTCTCAACACGATTCCATTATTGAATATTTGTTTTTACAGCAAACTGCTCAAAAATCTCTTAAAGAATCACGTTTCTTAGTGGATGAATCTTCAAAAAGGAGCAGTGAGCTTGAAGAACAGAAAAAACAAATAGAGCAAAATCAACAACTTTTACAAGAGAATTTATTAAATACAGCAACAACAAAAGAGAGATATAGTAACCTCGTTCATGCAACGAATGACCTAATTTTAAATATTGACAAATCAGGTGCTATAGTTTTTGCGAACGATTCATGGCTTAAAAAGATGGATTATAGTAATGCTGATGTTATCGGCAATTCTATTTTTAAGTTTGTGCATCCAGATTCTCAAAATCATTGTATGGCATTTTTTCAAGATTTAATGACCAATTCACTCGAACAACTTGATGTGCATTATAGTTTGATCAATCGGAATGGCAAAAAAATTGAGGTAGAAGGCACAATAATATGTAAATATGAGCTGAATGAGTTTTTAGAGGTGAACTCTTTTTTGAAAGATGTAACGGAGATTAATAATCTTAAACGAATCGAAGAGGAGAAAGCGAAAGAGATACTTAAAAGTAAAGAAAAACTTGAAGTGCTTATAAACTCTTTAACAGAAACTGTTTGGGGTGTTAGTTTACCAGATTATAAAAATCAATATTTAAGTAATTCTGTTTTAGATTTATATGGAATATCAGCTGAAAATTGGCTAAAAAACCCATATAGTTGGATTGAAATAATCCATCCAGACGATGCTGAGAGAGTTCTAATTGAAAATTCCACTCTTTTTTCGGATGGTTTTTCAGAATTAGAATATCGAATTGTAACACCAAAGAATGAAGTAAAATGGATCCAGACGCGAACTAAAATAGTTAAAAATGCAGATGGAATCCCCTATT
>CAYHCU010000371.1:0-2974 GCA_964355035.1 uncultured Flavobacteriales bacterium
CTCATGCTGTTGCGCGACATGGAAATGAACGCATGAGTCAGATGATGGTTCAGCAACTAGGAGGAATGGCACTGGATGTTGCTTTGTCTACAAAAAGTGCTGAAACAAAAAGCATCTTTATGACTGCCTATGGAGCCGGAAGTACATTGGGAATTCTTGCTTATTCAAGAACCCATGAATCTGAAGCAGATAAGTTGGGACTAATTTTCGCTGCTATGGCAGGTTACGATCCGCAAAAATCCATTACATTTTGGCAACGGATGGCATCACAAGGTGGCGCAAAACCTCCTGAATTACTAAGTACTCATCCAAGTGATGCCACAAGAATTAAAGACCTTCAAGCCTTTATGCCTACAGCCTTAAAGTATTACAAAGGCAAGAAATAATCGAAGCAGAAATAAGTTTGTAGGAATCAATTTTAAACTATCTTTGCGCCCTCGTTTTTGAAGCAGAATAGCGGTTCAAATTGAGTAAAAAAGTAAATTGCACCCGTAGCTTAATTGGATAGAGCATCTGACTACGGATCAGAAGGTTGGGGGTTCGACTCCCTCCGGGTGCACTTAACAGGATTGAGTTTGGCGTGCGGGTGTGGTTCTCCACACTCACACTCACACTCACACTCACACTCACTCTCACACTCACACTCACTCTCACACTCACACTCACTCTCACACTCACGCTAATTTCAATCCTTTCTAATCAGGTTTTTTAAAGTTCTTTTTTTTGATTTTTTAACCTGTTTTAATATCTTGTTCATCTAATTTCTTGAAAATGAAAAAGACTCTAACTTTCCTATTCACTCTATTTCAAATTTCAATCCACGCTCAAACTGCAACCTATCATCCTTTCCCTGATTCAAATGCTGTTTGGAATATTGAAGAAAGTGTGTTTTGTCTATGGCAACCATTCCCGGTTTTGCGTTATTCAATCGTTATGGAAGGTGATACAAGTATTTTAAGTACGAGTTATCACAAATTAAATATTCCTTTCGTAGATACTACACTTGCAACTTGCCTTAGTGGTTATCCTCATTATGGAGGATCAGTCCGGCAAGATGTAGCAGCGAAAATGGTTTATATCATTCCTCCTTACGATTCAGTTGAACAAATTTTATACGACTTCAATCTTAATGTTGGTGATACAGTTTTCGGATATTTGGAAAGAATGATAAGTTTTAATCCCGATACAGTGGTTTCCATTGATTCTGTATTAATAGGAAATGATTACCGAAAACGTTGGTTGATTTGTCAGAATTATAGTATATATATTATCGAAGGAATCGGTTCAACTTATGGGTTACTTGAGGCCTCGCCAGGACAATGGGGTGTCGACTTTAATGGTTTTAATATTCTTTGTTTTAAGCAAGATAGTCGCACTCTTTATCCGGACACAAATTACAATTGTGAATTGATCAATGGAATAATCAATCCGCAACCAGACGAACATGTAAGCATTTTTCCAAATCCAATTACAACTGAAAGTGTTTTTACTCTTGAAACATCTCAGGTTTTGTCAAATATGAAATTATTGATTTTTAATCCGCTTGGCGAATTAGTTCGTGAAGAAAAAATCGAAAATTATTCATCACTTATTCAAAGAGGAAGCTTATTAAGTGGAATGTATTTCTTCAGGGTTTCAAATGGTGCTGCTTTTGAGAGGGTGGGGAAGTTGGTGGTGAGGTAATGACTTTCGGGATTATTCTTATTAACGGATTTTTCTTAGTGCCGAATCGAACTCCGGACGGAATGACGTTCAGCTTGCCTTGTACCGGTTCGAAAGCACAAAAGTGATTCACGCTTCACTTAGCATTTCGCCCGTCACACGTTAAACATAAAGTGTGCAAATTTGAAAAAGTTGGAAATATTCACAAATCATTTAAACACCGAATCATCCACCCCTTGATTCACAACATACCCACTCATTACCACAATAATTTTCCCCTGCTTTTCTTTGGTTGATTCTTTGGGTTTTGTGTTGTTGATGTCAGCGGTGACGCTTTTGGGAAATTTAAATTTCTTAATGTCGACGGTGAAAATTATTTTGTCTGGCAGGCCGTAAGCAGATTGTGTGTTGTAAAAATATTCTGTGAGAATAGTACCGTTGGTCTTTGTGGTGAGTTGAGCTTTGTAAACGAGCGATGTTTTGGTGTCTATCCACAATCGACCGAGAATTAAATCGCTTGTGTCGGCAAGAGGAATGATGCTTATGATAGTAACAGGAAGATTTTGTATTACATCTTTTGATTGAATCATTGCTGTGAAAGTGCTGGTGTCGTCCAGCATCTTTGTCAGTTGATTGAAATTTTGTCGGGGTAAAATGGCAATGCTCTTTGAATCAATTTTGAATTTATCTTTCTTCTTGAAAAACACTTTGGCATTGATAGGTAACATTTTCAAAAAAGGAAGATCTACATGTATGTTGGCATTCGTTGTATAATCATTGGCTTTCTGAATTTTTTGATAAACACCCCGCAAAATTGTATTGGCAGATTCTTCTTGTGAAAATGCTCGGATTGAAATTGAAAAAAGGATTAATACAATCAGATGAATTCTATTTCTCATGATAAAATATCTTTCTTATTGAATTTGTAAATGGCTATGCTAAGCAACCCTGCGATATGTCCTACTAATACAATGATAGATGTTCTTATTTGTTCAACGGGAATCGGATCGTCAAAGAAACTTCTCCATGCTGCCATGTGTGTGGTAAAAAGAAAGGGTTGGATTTTCGCAAGTACAGGAACGTCTAATGTTCCGATGATGGTGAAGAGAATGATCAAGCCCATGGTTGAAACAATTGGTCCAATGGAATTGTCGGAGAAACAAGAGAAGGTAAGGGACAATGTTGCAATCATCACCAAAGCCAGATACGCAACAACAAAGCCATAAAAAAATCGAATGCCAACTTCTTGTGCCTGGATAATAGTTAGTCCGTCACTGTTCAAAACCATTAAGTCGCCTTTGACTTTTGGGTC
>CAYHCU010000372.1:0-2958 GCA_964355035.1 uncultured Flavobacteriales bacterium
TTTCATCTTGTGAAGATAAACATTTTACAATGGATAGTGGACAATTGATAATTGATAATGGATAGTGGATAGTGGATAGTGGATAGTGGATAGTGGATAGTGGATAATTGATAATTGATAATTGATAATGGATAATGGATAGTTGACAATTGTCAATTATCCATTATCCATTGTCAATTTACAATTAGGCGTTTTTTAAGGAGACGTTTTTCAAGCCGTTTTTCACTATTCGGTCAAACATATTTTCTACTACATACATCGTTATCGGACAATATTCAATGTTTTGAATATGTGTATCCGGAATATACTGTTTGAAATCACGGTGCTGGGTATGTGGAAATCCGCTGCAATCTTTCGGACGAACAGCATAAATGGAGCATTTGTTGTCTTTCCGTAAGAACTGACATGGTTGCTTTACATTCATAAAATCACCGGTCTTGTCTTTCTCTAAGTATTTTTCATGGTATTGATGGACACTCATTCCTAAATGCTTCGAAATACGTTTTACGTCGGTCTTAGTATAAGTCGGTGTCATTGTTTTACAGCAATTTGCACACGATAAGCAATCAATTACTTTAAATGACTTTTTATTCAAAGCAGCTGCTAATGCGTCCACTCCTCTGACTTTCCGTCTTCCCAAACCTTTTAAAAATTTGACATAGTCCTTCTTATTTTTCTTAAATGAAGTCTTCATGTATTCAATCGGTTTTTTAATCTTCGATTGCATATACATCGGTAATTCTGTTGTAGTCTTTTTAGCCATTTTAAGTTTATTGTTATTCGGGCGCAAATATAATTTTACTTTTCAATCAATTGCACTAAATGTTAAGATAATCAGTTAATAATGAATTGAACAAACCTTTTATCAATTAGAGATATTTAACTTTGTTCCTATCATAATTCCAAAGTTGCCTTGTTTTCCGTTCATAAATGAAGTAAAAACTTCAAATCTCAACAAGCCAATCTTCTCGAAACCGGCACTTACTTCAATATAATTACTCAACTTTTCTGTTTTAAGGTAATGAACTCCTACGATCTCTTTCAATTTCAACTTTCGAATTACAGGGATTTTATTCAGAAAAAATCCGCCGAAATTCTGTTCTGCATGAACTTCCAATCCATAATTCTTCGTGCTGAATTCATAATACGGGAGATTCTTAAATTCTTCCAGATTAAAAGAAGAAAGAAATGTTTTATTGCCATTGAAATGAATGTAATCTGTCAGTACTAATGAGGAAGAATTCAACATCTTGCGATAAATGACTTTGTAATTGAATTTGCCAAAAAGACCGGCATTTATTTCATCATCAACCTGTAATTTAAGCAGATCAAAAGATACGTCACCGCCTGCAAAATCAAATCCTTTCTTATAACTTATTCTTAAAGTTGGGTATTTTGTAGGTAAATTATATTTGGCCTCCGGGCGGCTAATAAACTTTTGTCCAAAACGAATTCGTGTCTGAAGTTCAACTATGAATGCTTCATGCTTCGGAAATCCAATTGTCCCCGACTCCGCTACTTCCGGGCTATTTGCAGTGTACTCTCTTCCTTCAATATCTTTAATTTTATAGTTAGATGTATTCTCCAAACTTTGGCGTTGTGCATACGAAACATCCCATCGCCAATCTAGTCCATTCGTAATCTCACTTCGGTAAACAAAATTTACATAGCTCCTCTCATAAATTTTCATGAAGTTCTTTTCTGCCATCAATGAATACACTGAATTAATCAATGGCGAAATCGGATTTGCTGCATTAAATTGTTGAACTCCTGTTCCTAAATCCAATGAAATGGACGAATTATTGATCGTATTATATTTGTAAAAGAAAACTGTATTCGCATTCCAATGTGTATTCGAAAATCCATACCGAACAGATGGCTTAATTGAAAATTGTTTCAGGTTTTCTTCACCATAAGTTTTTGTATAAGAACCTTCGAGTTTGGTATTCCATCCTTCAACAGTATTAAATCCTGTCTCTAATAAAGGTGAATTAATACTATAACTTCTATTCTGAAAGGAATTATCCCAGAAATAACCTTTCAGAAAATCTCCGAATTTAAATTTATTGTTGATATGATCCATTGAATCCTTATATGCTTTCGAATCATGAACAACTTGCGAGCTATCGCGACGGTGATAATCAATGGTCTCTTCACTTGTAAGCGGAATTGGCCGGACATTTTCCCAATATCTTCTGTCTCTTTTATTGGAGCCTTTATTTACTTTCACGACTTCTCCTTTTGCAAACCCATCTTCTTTGATTTCATCCAAAACGTAATTATTGAAAACACCACTCACTATTCCATTTCCAACAAATCCCATAAAACTGAAATCGTAGGTCAACTGATGATTGAAAGGAAGTACTTTATCACCACCGATAACTATAAAGGATTCACGAATTCGTAATGTGTCTATGAATTCCATCTGCTGGTTTCGAGTAATAAAAATATCAGCACTATGAATGTACCAATCGTCATCAGCAATATAAATCGTCCCTGTAAATACAGGATCGGTCTTTCTCTTCGGCAAAACAGATATTTTATTGATTGTTTTTCCGTTCTCAATGAATGTTCCTTCCAACCGATATTTATAGCTAAACAAAGCATTTGCACTTATAGGTGATATAATTCCACGTGGAGTAACTCCTGAAATTTCTACAAGGTTATCATACAAATTAATCAACACGTCCGAAGATTGATTGAAACTATACGTTTTCTCCGATCCGCTTACTTTACTGCTGATCATCTCCTCTTTAAAATTATTCGGCTGCTTATAGTAAAGATGAGAAACAGATTCACTCAAATAAAACAAGTTGGTTGTTGAATCCATAAACTCATTGACATCCACTTTCTCTCCCAAAAATGTTTCGGGATGTTCTGTCAACTTTTGAGTCGATTTTACATAGGCATCACAAGAATACTGCTCCACCTGATCTCTGTAAAACTTTCTTTTCTTTT
>CAYHCU010000373.1:0-2947 GCA_964355035.1 uncultured Flavobacteriales bacterium
TTACATTTACAAAAGCAGGAACTAAAGGTCGATTTATTTTCAGAAATGCTTACTACAATGAAAGCCTCTATTACAATGACTCTTCACTAGCTAATCCCTCCAACTCACTCTGCAAAACATTTATTTCCGAACCTGAATATTCTTATAAACTGAACGAAAACAATTCCTTACAGGTAGGCGGAAATTTTACTAAGATCAATGCTGTAACTGCTGAATTTATAAAAGAACAAGAAGTAATTAGGAAGTCAATTTTCTTGTTGTATCGTTTAAAATGGAAAAAAATAAACACTACTGCATCAGTCCGACAAGAATTCAACCGATATGAAAGGCCACCAATTGTTTATTCAATAGGAATTGATTACGTCCTATTAAAAAGTGTAAAGTTAGCAAGCAGTTACAGTTCAGTATATCGAAATCCCCAGATCAACGATCTTTTCTGGCAACCTGGAGGAAATATTCATCTCCTTTCTGAAACAGGAAAATCATATGAAGCTACGATAGAAGTCGACTTCCTGAAATTAGCAAATGCAAATTCGAATGACTCGAACGCCCTATCATTTCAAACTACATTTTACAATAAGGACATAAACAATTGGATTGCATGGACTCCACATGGATTTCTTTGGTCACCTGCAAATATTAAAAATGTACATTCATACGGAACAGAAAATTCAATCAACATTAAAAAACAACTCGGAAAAATAAAATTTTGGATAAATGCATTCTATGGCTATACCATATCCGAAACGACATCATCGATAATTGCTTATGATGCATCTGTAAACAAACAATTGCTCTATGTTCCCCATCACAAAGCAGGTGGAAATATCTCCGTCGGATATAATGAATTCCTGTTCTCTTTTAATCATACCTATACAGGAATACGATTTACAAGTACAGATAACTTAGATTATTTAAAAGCATTTGAAAAAAGCAACATTCAAATTGATAAAAAATTGAAACTAAAAAATAATTCATTGACACTATATCTCAGAATAGACAACTTGTTCAACTCCGAATACCAAGCGGTATTAAATCATCCGGAATCGTTACGAAATTTTTCTATTGGCATCAGGATTATAAGCGGAGCATATTGAGCAAATAAATTACTTGCCTCCAATTAAACTAAAAAATAAAAAACTATCAACAACCATGAAAATAAAAATTATTCCTATTGCACTAATATTGTTTGCGGCATTTTCCTGCAAAAAAGACAAAGAAACTGTTCCAACACCAACAAATAGTTTTTTAGCTGCGTCAGATGGTATTTACATTAATAACGAAGGAGGTTTTAATGCCGGTAATACTTCAATCACTTATTCAGACGGGACAGAAAGCGGAACAATCAGAGACGTCTATAAGCAGGTTAACAATTCGGATCTTGGAGACATCTGCCAGAGCATGACGAAATATAATGATCTGCTTTATCTTGTGATCAACAATTCAGCTAAAATAGAAGTTGTTGATCTTTTTAACATGAAAAAAACAGCAACAATTACAGGATTTACTTCTCCACGGTATATCCTACCGGTGAGCAATACAAAAGCGTATGTAAGTGATTTGTATTCTAACCACCTTTCTATTGTGAATTTGAACACCAATACAATCTCCGGAAATATTGCTTTGTCCGGTTCCACAGAAGACATGTTACTCTACAATGGAAAAGCATATGTAACAAATTTGTTATCTCCATATTTATACATCATCAATCCAACTACTGATATTATTGAAGACAGTATTTTAATCGGAATTGGCGGAAACTCCCTTCGCCTTGATGCGAACAACAACATCTGGATTCTCTGCGGTGGTGATTACGTTACAAGTACACATGGAAGTTTGCATCGCATTAATCCGGCAACAAAATCAAATGAACTGTCGCTTACTTTCCCTGCATCCGACTACCCTAACCGACTTCGAATTAATGAAAGCGGCAATACTCTATTTTTCCTTGATTTAAATGTTTATAAAATGCCAATAACTGAAACTTCACTTCCAACAACGGCTTTTATCGATGCAGCAGGAAAAAGTTTCTATGGCCTAGGATATGACAAAGTAAAACACTTGGTTTATGTTTCTGATGCAATTGACTATCAACAAGCAGGAAGAATTTACAAATACAATACTGTGGGCACTGAATTGTCAAGCTTTCCGGCTGGAATTATTCCAGGAGATTTTCTGTTTTTGAATAATTGATTTATTTCCCGAAGAAAGGCGGTAGATTTTCGCAGAAAGAGTGTGGATTTTTTTAAGAAACATTTTTTCTAAAAAATAATTTGCCTATTCTGAAGCAATCTTTAACTTACTATTGTGCTATTTTTACTAGTTTACCGTTAAAAGTTTAATGGAAATAATATAAAGCATCGTAAAGTTAAATACTTTGCAATCTCTTCTATACATATGCATAATTTGCCCCGGGGGCAATTAAGAAATTAAAATGTCCGGTATACAATTAACAATATATAGAATTTATTCGGTAAAGAAATTTGGCTGACGCCATGCAAGAGTCCCCTTTTTCCCCTCTTGCAAGACTACCATTAAAGGCAGCATGACTAAATAGGCAAATGACTTTATTTTAATTGAAATTTGCAACCCCATAAATGGCGGTTATTTTATGCAACAACATAGAAAAATTAAAACTACCCTAATATCAACATATTTTTTCTAAATAAAAACTACGCGAATTTGCGTATTTCGCAGGAAATTTCCTGAAACGATTAAACATTAAATCACTCCCCTTCTTTTAATACTGACCCGTAATCTACGGAAGAAAAAAACATCGGAAAAAAACAGCTTCTCGAAAAAATAAATACATCGTAAAAATTTGTGTTGTTCCAATTTAGCAACTCCCTTGAAACAAATTGTGCTTTTGGCTAAAGCCGGAGGTTTGTTGCATTTCTTATCCGTCCCTTAAAAGGGACGGCAATAAAGGGACGGCAATAAAAGGACG
>CAYHCU010000374.1:0-2938 GCA_964355035.1 uncultured Flavobacteriales bacterium
TCTCCATCACTTTCGCAAGTGCACGATGAAGATAATGTGGAACCTGTGTAGCAGTAATAATTGTCAAACCGTTTTCATCCCAGTAAGCAGTAGCAGCATGTGGTTCAGTGAAAGCATGAATGACACCTTCAAATTCAAATGTCATTTTAGAAACAACATCGGATTCTGATAATCCCTGCTGTTGATCTCCAAAACGTAACTCTGCTTTCTTGTGAATATTATTATTGAACTTTGAATCACGGTGACTATCGGAATGAATTTTTTCATTCTCTCCGACATCATCCAAAGATTCATCGATTGTAAGAAATTCTTTTATTGGTTGATATTTTACTTTGATAAGTTTGATAGCAGCTAAAGCAATCTCTTCCGTATCTGCTGCAACAGCAGCAACAACTTCTCCTATATAACGAACCTTATCAATTGCCATTGCAGTTTCATCGTTCGATATAGGAAGTACACCAAACTTAACCGGTAATTCCTTTCCCGTAACAACAGCCCGAACACCGGGAAGTTTTTCCGCTTCGCTTATATCAATACTAACAATTTTTGCATGCGGATAAATGCTTCGCAAAAATTTACTATGCAATGAATTTTTTATTCGGATGTCATCAGCATACTCCGCGGCTCCCGATGCTTTTTTCCGAGCCTCTATATATGGTCGTCCTTGCCCAACAATATTTAGTTTACTACCCAAAGAATCAATTTCAATTTCAATTATATTTTGACTTTCGACCTCTAGCTTTTGGCTTCCCTTATCCGACTTTTGACTTCTAACTTCTAACTTTTGACTTCCTATTTCCACTGAATACTCCGCCACCGCCTCAATAATCTTCTTATACCCCGTACAGCGACAAACATTTCCTGACAAAGCATCCTTTATCTCATCAATAGTCGGATGTGGATTTTTATTTACGAAATCGAGAGCGGTTAAAACCATACCCGGGGTGCAGAAACCACATTGTACAGCTCCTTTTTCAACAAATTTTTCCTGAAGAAGATGAAGTTCTGCATCTGTAGAAATTCCTTCAATGGTTGTAATTGTTGACCCTTCAAAGCGTAATGCAGGACTAATGCAACTTAGCACCGGTTCATTATTAACCAAAACAGTACAAGCACCGCAACTTCCCTGATTGCAACCAATCTTTGTTCCTGTCAATCCGGCTTTTTCACGTATGACATTAGAAAGCATTTCGTGATCTTCCACGAGAATTTTATGCTTTGTTCCATTAATCGTTATTGAAAGTTGCTGCATTCTATTTTAAATTCTCAATTACATTTTTCATTTTTTGGCGAGCTTCTAAAGCTAAACCACCCAGAGTAAGATTATTTACCGCCATCATAGAAGCAACAGGATCGACCACACTTACTTCAATTTTATTCAATTCATGTTCCTGAATAATGATATTACAAGGTAGCATTGTTCCAATATGAGGTTCTGCAGAAATCGCTTTAAAAGAAATACCCGGATTACACGCACCAAGAATTTTATATTTTCGAAAATCTACATTGAGTTTGTTTTTCATTGTCTCTTTCATGTCGATTTCCGAAACAATACCGAATCCTTCGTTTTTGAGCTCATCTGTCACTTTTAAAAGTGCAGATTCAAAGTCCGTCGTAAGTGTTTTTGTAAAGTAGTAACCCATGGCTGTTTATTTTTTATCAATATTAATAATTTTTACCGGACAATTCTTCGCGGCTTTCATATTTATAGCATATTCATCATCTTCAACTTCAACCCTAAATATTCAACCTATTTCAATTCCACCTACTAATGTACTCTTTCCATCTGCCCTTGAAATTCTCCATCTATTCTTGTTTGACTCCACGCATGCATTGCAACCGATGCATTTTGCTCTCTGAAAAAATATTCTCACCATTACGCATCCACAATTTTGTATAATTTATCGGATGCTCTAATCTTTGTTTTTACCGGTAAAGAAACAATGTCGCCTTTCTTCACGTGTTCACAAATACTGTCTTTTATTCGTAATTCCCTAACATTATCCTGAATTACACCTGTAGTAGGGCCGCTGATTAAAATCTCGTCTCCTATTTCAAGCGAATTAGATTCAATTAAAAACTCACCAACACCGATCTTATCAAAATATTTTACGCCTTTCCCTATATAGATTTTTTTCTTTGTTGCTTTTGAACCGTACTCATCATTCCATTCACCCATTTTTTTCCCGAGATAATATCCGTCCCAGAATCCACGGTTAAAAACAGTTGAAAGCTGAGTTTTCCAATTTGCTACTTTCTCTTTTGTAAAAGTATTCTCTTGAACTGCATTAATTGCTTCACGATAACACTTTGTAGTTGTGAAAACATAATCCTCGCTTCGTCCGCGTCCTTCGATTTTTAAAACAGAAACTCCTGATTCAATTACTCTGTCAAGAAAATCTATCGTGCATAAATCTTTTGCCGACATAATATATTCGTTATCGATTTCCAGTTCCGTCCCATCTTCTTTATCGGTTACAATATAACTTCTTCGACAATTCTGAATACATGCACCACGATTCGCTGAAGAAAAATTGGTATGTAAACTTAAATAGCAATTGCCGGAGACTGCCATACACAATGCACCGTGTGCAAATATTTCTATTCGCACTAACTCGCCGGATGGTCCTGTTACCTTTCTTCGTTTGATTTCACTTACTATGCTTTTTACCTGTTCAAGCGTAAGTTCACGCGACATGACCATTACGTCTGAGAAATTCGAGTAAAATTCAACCGTCTCTATATTGGTAATATTACATTGCGTAGAAACATGGACAGGCACACCCACTTTTTTTGCATAACTCATTACCGCATGATCTGATGCAATCACTGCATCAATTCCGCACTCTTTTGCTTTGTCTACAATAGACCGCATTAGCGCAAGATCAAGATCATAAAGAATAGTTTTAAGCGTAATGCATGTTTTAATAACGTTTTT
>CAYHCU010000375.1:0-2922 GCA_964355035.1 uncultured Flavobacteriales bacterium
GCTTTCTAATTTCCGCTTAACATTCTGCCCGGCGGACACTTGTTTTAGAGTGTAAGTGTCGGTGTAAGTGTCAGACTGCAGTCTAGCACCGGCACTGAGACTGACACTTTTTCTTTTTTACTACTTGCAACAAATAAAAAAACCCTCCCGGGGAGGAGGGTTTTAGGAACAAACGAAACTTAACATGGAAACTTTTTTAACCGCATGTTAACCGGTTTACACGAGTTGGTGATTAGTCAACGTTGTCATGAAGGAATGAATTGTTCTGACGCAATTCTGTTTTCTTCTCTTCTTCATTGCTTAATGTATAGCGGGAAACACTAGACTCACTTGAATGCTGCACTGAATCTAATTTTATATTTCTTCTTTTATAAGCGGGCTCTTTTTCCATATCAGCAATATTTGCATTACCGATACGATAACTTAGTTGTTTTAACTTTGTTACACGCTCACGTGCTTTGCGAAGTTGCTCATCGGTTTCATCTTCCACCGTATGATCGTAAAGATCATAAACGACTTGTTCGTTTTTCTGAGAGTTATCTTCTGCTCTTTCCGCTACCGGTGTTGAAACAATGTTTTCACGACTTGCACCTGGGTTGAATTCAAAGGTTACTTCACGTGTATCCGCAGCTTGAACCGGAGAATCTGTTGGAATATCCTTTTTAAGAATAGGCTCTGTAAAATTCAGTTCAGGTAATTCAGGCGTAGGTGCAACAGGAGTGACAGCGTCAGTTAATTTATGAATCGTTTTAACGGACTCTTTTGCTTTGTTCTGCTCTGAACCAATTTCATCGCGGGTTTTGAAACCTGTTGCGATAATTGTAACCAACAATTTCTCTCCCAGACTTTCATCCGTACAATTACCCCAGATGATATCTGCTGTAAGACCGGCTTGTTCCTGAATAAAATCGGTGATGTCGCCAATCTCATCCATTGTTACTTCTTTTGATCCTGAAGCAACGTTCATTAAGATATATCGCGCACCTTTAATATTGTTGTCATTCAAAAGTGGAGAAGCAAGCGCTTGTTCAACAGCTTTTGTCGCACGATTTTCACCTTCTGCAATTGATGAACCCATGATAGCAACGCCACTGTTCTGAACTGCTGTTTTCACATCTTCAAAATCAACGTTGATATAGCCGGTAACGGTGATAATTTCCGCAATGCCTTTTGCTGCTGTGGTAAGAATGTTATCTGCATGAGAGAATGCATCTGACAAATTCAGATTGCCGAACATTTCCCTTAGCTTTTGATTTCTGATGATTAGAATTGTATCGACACTATTTTTCAATGCTTCAATACCTTCATCAGCTTGTTGTTTTCTTTTCTTTCCTTCAAATTCAAAAGGAATAGTAACGATGCCGACAGTAAGAATCCCCATTTCCTTTGCTGTTTGAGCAATGATCGGAGCAGCACCTGTTCCGGTGCCTCCGCCCATACCGGCAGTAATGAACACCATGCGGGTATCCTGCAATAAAAATTTGCGAATGTCTTCAATGTTTTCGATAGCCGCATTTCTTCCAACTTCAGGAATCGAACCGGCGCCTCGGCCTTCGGTCAGACTACTTCCTAATTGAATTTTTGTCGGCACCGGCGACATTTCCAACGCTTGAGAATCGGTATTACACACGATAAACTCTACGCCTTTGATTCCTTGACGATACATGTGGTTTACAGCATTACTGCCACCACCGCCTACGCCAATAACTTTAATAATAGACCCCTTGTCTTTTAGAAGATCGAATTCCATAATGAAAATGTTTTTGTGTTAAGTTTTGTTTACTGTTCCGTTTGTTTATTCTTTTGTTCACTGAAATAAATCAGCTTAATCCAATTTATTGTCTTTTTCTTCCTTGAAGAGATTTGCGATAATATCAAAAATTGATTCTCTCGGTGTACCTTGTTTGATTCCTTCAGTTTTCAATATTTTGCCTCGCTCATTTTTCTTTCCGGCCTCAAGTTCTTTAGCCTGTTCCCCTTTTTTAGCTTTATTCAAATCCTGGAATCCTTTAATTACTAATCCCACACCGGTAGCGAACATTGGACTCTTTAAATCGTCGGATCCTTTTCCAAGATGTTCGTTTGGATAACCAACACGTGTATCCATTCCTGTAATGAACTCAACAAGTTGAACGATGTGTCGCAATTGTGCACCACCACCGGTGATTACAATTCCGGCAATGAGTTTCTTTTCAAAACCTGAGTTGCGAATTTCAAAGTGTACATGCTCGATAATTTCTTCCATACGAGCTTGAATAATGTGTGATAGATTTTTTACTGAAATCTCGCGAGGTTCTCTGCCACGTAATCCGGGAATTGAAACGATCTCATTCTCTAAATTTTCGCTGGCCAATGCAGAACCGAATTTAATTTTCAACAATTCGGCTTGATTGCGAATAATTGAACAACCGATTTTAATGTCTTCTGTAATCACATTCCCACCGAAAGGAATAACAGCTGTATGGCGAATGATACCATCCTGGAAAATTGCAACGTCTGTAGTCCCACCACCGATATCTACTAAAACTACACCTGCTTCTTTTTCTTCGTCAGTTAAAACAGCTTCAGAAGAGGCAAGTGGCTCCAAATACAATCCTTTTGTTTCCAAAGCAGCCCGCTCCACACACTTGTAAATATTTTTTGCAGCAGTAATCTGGCCGGCAATGATATGGCAATTTGCTTCTAAGCGAACGCCTGACATTCCAATCGGGTTTTTAATTCCTTGTTCGTTATCGATGATGTATTCCTGCGGAATAACATGAATAATTTTTTCTCCGGGAGCCATTGCCAACTTGTACATATCGTCAACGATAGCATCGATATCACCTTGGTTAATTTCATCATCCAAAGAATTACGAGTACGCATACCACGATGCTGTAAACTTTTTATGTGCTGGCCAGCTATACCAACATACACTGAAC
>CAYHCU010000376.1:0-2897 GCA_964355035.1 uncultured Flavobacteriales bacterium
GTTTTCACTATTCCATCAGAACTGAACAAGTTGGCCATGGTCAATCAAAGATGTTTATATGATATCCTTTTTAAAGCTGCATCTGAAACTTTATTACTGCTTTCACGAGATAAAAAATACCTGAACCTGCAAAGCGGACTAGTTGCCGTGTTACACACCTGGGGTCAAAACCTGATGGATCATCCTCATCTGCATACGATTGTACCATCGGGTGGTTGGTGTCAAACTTCGCAGTGCTGGAGAGCATCCTCGAAAAAGTTCTTTATCCCTGTAAAAGTAATCTCTGCTGTTTTTAAAGGAAAGTTCCTCGCTTTGCTTAAACTAGCCTATCAGCGGAACCAGCTCAAGTTCGAAGGGCATATTGAACCTTTACAACTGAAAAGCAACTTTAAGGTCCTGCTCAATCTGGTCTATGCAAAAGATTGGGTAGTTTATGCTAAGAAACCGTTTAAAAGTAGTACGCATATCGTTAACTATTTGGGTCGTTACACCCATCGGGTAGCTATTTCCAACGACCGGATTACCGGTATTGAAGAAGATCAAGTCCTATTTAGATGGAAGGATTACAGGGATTATGAAAGAATCAAGATAATGAAACTTCCGGCAATAGAATTTATCCGGCGGTTTCTACTTCACGTGTTGCCCAAGGGCTTTTGCAAGATCCGGTATTATGGAATATTAGCATCCAGAAACCGGAATGAGGTGTTATTGAAATGCAGGAAGACATTGAGTCATCACATCGCTAAATCAAAATTCGAGGGGCTTTGTTGGCAAGATACACTGCTAGCTATTACCGGAATAGATGTATTAAAATGTCCCATTTGTAAAAAAGGAAATATGGTGACTACAGAATTGCTCTTGAAATACAGAGCTCCACCAGAAGCGGTTGCAATCTTTGTTCATTGACATCATGAAAACTGAATTTCTCCTGCATTATCTAAATGTGGTCGGGAACCCCTTTGCCCTTGGGGTAGTTTCCATCTTATAAGATAAAGGGTTGAGATGGATTTTGAAGGATCTATCTAAACTTTAACGAGTTGTTTTTATTGAATTACAAGCCATTCTAAATATTCAATACCCATATAACAACCAGCTGGAATACAGACGGTTCCGTTCAACTCAATTTTATCCGCAATTAACTTGGAGCAGTTCCTTGTATCTTAATTTTATGCTAAATTGCGTATAAAACCTATTTAGTTAGCGGCAAGGCTATGACGAACATCCGATTACAAAAATGACAGACACCTTAGACAAAATATTAAATCACTTTGGCATTAATTCGACAGCTTCAAAACAATTGTTTAAGGACAAATCTGTAATAAAAGAATTGCCGAAGAACAAAGACATTTTTCTGGAACAAAAGAAAAACGAATTTGAATATTTTTTGATAACGGGAGTTGTTCATCGTTACAATATTTCAGATATAGGAGAAATTGTAACTACAGGTTTTTATATGGGAAACTCAATAATCACTCCACATTTTGCACGAACTAATAAGGGAAAAAGTATTTTCAGTCTCCAGAGCTTAACAGATATTATGTTAGTTGAAATACCTGTAATTGAATTAAATAATTTAAGAAATAGTAACAGGGAGTTTCATGAATTTGGACAAAAAACAATTGAAGCAGAGCTTACCAAAACATTTTACAACGAAGTTGTTTTTCGTTCCTATAGTGCTAAAGAAAGGCTACTCGAACTCCGTAAACAATATCCAAACTTAGAAAACCTTATTCCGCATAATATCATTGCATCTTATTTGGGCATCACCAATGTTTCTTTTAGCAGATTAAGGAGAGAGTTAACCAAGTCTTAGACGATTTTATCAAATGATAACAACTTTGTTTTTTAATACCTCCACTTTTGCATCATCAAATAATTTAAACAATTATAAAAATGAAGCAAATAATTGCAGTGCTAGTCTTAATTTCTCTTTGGAGTATTGCTAGTGCACAATCAAACGATTTAAAAAAACAAAGTAAAATGACAAATTTAATCGACAACCAAGGGGACAAACTCTTTACAACCATCTTTCCAAACCCAAATAAGGCAACAATTATATTGTTGCATGGTGGACCTGGCTTTCCAAGTGATTTATTAGAAGTCGTAGAAATCTTAAAAGATAGTTTTCAGATTATCACCTTTCACCAAAGAGGAACAAAAAAATCACCTTGCAAAAGCAGGGATTATTCAATGAATGCTTATATAACGGATGTTGATGCTGTCGCTAAATTTTATGGGATCCAAAAATTTCATCTATGGGGTCATTCATGGGGCGGACTATATGCCCAAATATATGCAGACAAACATTCTGAAAATTTATTGAGTTTATTTCTATGTTGTCCGGGTTCAGGAACTGGGAAAGAATGGAAGCAAACAGAAAAAGAAGTGATGCAATTGAATAAATCAAAATGTACTTCAGGTCAATGGATGAAAATGGGAATGAACAATGTATTGGGTATGCTTGGTAGTGACAATGCTTACAAACGACTTTTTAAACAAGTAATGAAAAACTACAATGAAGACTTCGTAAAAACGGAGGAATTAGGAATAGACTTTGGCAATTTAAAATCTGCACCTATAAATAAAACTAGACCGGAAATTTTAAAATATCCTATTCTACAGAAACAGGAGAACACAAAATATAAAATCACAATAATTTATGGAGACCAAGACATCTATAAATCAAGCAAAGACTTCGTAATTAATCGTTACCCCACAGCAAATGTTTGTGTAATCAAAAATTGCGGACATATTCCTTGGTTACATAATCCGACAGACTATAAAGAAATATTAAAAAAACATTGTAAATAAAATGAAAAGACAAAGAACATTAGCCAGACTGACAGGATATTCAATTGTTTTGATGGCTTTAACGGCAGGATTTTCGTTTGGATTTG
>CAYHCU010000377.1:0-2890 GCA_964355035.1 uncultured Flavobacteriales bacterium
ATGAAAGGAAGATTTGCGAAATCAGGATGATCTCTTAACAGTATAAAAGGATTCTTTCCAATTTTGCGGCCAAGGATGACAATGCCAAGTATCATTGAAGCGAGAAAAACCTGAACAAGAGAGACAATAAACTTCACACCGTTTTCCCATTCACCGCTAGTTAATATCAAAACCCATCCCAGCACGCTATGCCAAAACAACCAGAGTAAAAAACTGCCTTCCTGGCCTTCCCAAAAACAGGAAAGAATGTATTTCAGGGGCATAATATAATTACTGTGCTCCCAAACATAGGCATATTCAAATCGATGGTTGAGAATCAGGTAGAATAGCAGACCAAAAATACCGGTGATAGAAATGGTATGAATAGCAAAAGCTTGTCTGGCTAGTTTACGCCAAGAATTGTCATTGGTGCGAAAAGAGAAGAAGTAAGATATTGCTGAAAGTAGCGCTGCCGTAAAAGCAGTAAATACCAGGAGGTTTCCTATTTTTCCCCAAAGGAGTTGCTCTCCTATGTATTGTATGTCCATTAAGTGGTTTTGTAATTGATAAAGATCAACGTTGAGTGGTGACAGCTTTCATATCAGCAGCTGAATTGTTGTATTTGGAAGGGCACTTCATCAGAATATCTGAAGCAACAAAATTGCCTTCTTTCATTTTCCCAATTACAACAATTTGTTCAGATTTTTCGAAGTCTTGAGGTTTCGCTTTATGCAGTTGAACTTGTTTTTCAACCCCTTCATTATCGACCAAGAAAAATGAAAATAAATCAGCGTCAGCTTGCGGATTGTAATCTTGTGGCTTTGCCTTATTGAGTTTCCCAACTACGTGAAAAGTTTTGGAAGGTTGATCTTCTGCAACTCGGAAAGAAGCATACGTGCTTGAGTCTGCTAAAGTGCTCAAAATGGCAGCAATGGCAACAGCAATGATTACGATTGCTACAATATGTGTTTTTTTCATGGATTGAGACAGTAATTTGAAATGCAAATTTAGCATTAAAATTAGTAGCAATTCTGAATTTTTCAGTGCGAAAAATCGAATTTAACTACTCATTAACTACTACTTATTAATGTTTTTCTCTAAAATACGAACCTTTCTGTCGATCATAAAAAGATAAACAAGGATGCCGACAAAAATTATTGATATTACACCTACAACGACATAAATTTTTCCATTTATATGCATGATATCGGACATTTCAACCTCTGTATTTTGGGCAAAGGTTAGAGTTGGAATTAGTATCGACAAAAGAATTAGAGCAAGGGAGTTAATTTTTTTCATTTTGTTCTTCGATTTTATTGTTGAGGATTTTAATTCTTATTTTTATTTCTGTTATCCAGGCAGCCAAAAGTGTCCAGCCGATAATTGCCGGATAAAATACTGTTCGCATCTTGCTGTCGAGATCGTATTTTCCAAAACCCGGATTCCCGCCATTTCCCGGATGAAGGGAATCGGTAAGTCGAGGTAAGATCATAATGAAAACAAGCATCATTGTAAAAGCAAAAATACCATACACTGAAGCAAGTTTAGCTTTTTTGTGTTCATCATCAATCGAACCTCTTAAAATTATGTAAGCGAAATAGACTAACATAGCAGCAGCGGCACCATTTAGTTTTGCATCATTTACCCACCAAGCACCCCAAGTGTTTTTGGCCCACAGACTTCCCGTTGCTAATCCTAAGATGCCTAAGAAGACACCTGTATATGCAGCTTCACTTGCTTTAATATCAAACTGAATATCGTTTGTGGATAAATATCTGATGCCATAAATCAATGAAGCAAGCATTAAAATTATCATTGCAAACCAAATGGTAACATGAAAAAATAAATTTCGGATAGTTTCATGCAATATTGGTAAGCGAGGCACTTCGATTGTCATTCCTTGATAGAAAGTGTAAAAGAGCAGGAGTATGCATAACCATTTCCACCATTGTAAGCCGGAAAGGAGATTAGTACTGTCGTTTTTCATAGATATCAATTACGGTTCGTATATTTTTGGTTATTTTAATCTCTCCAAAGATAAGGGAAGAGTAAATAGGAAAGTGCAAAGACCATACTTATTAGTGCTACTAAAATGATTGCAAATTGTTGGTTTACGGACCATGCAATTCCATCCATTGCATTCTTTGAGAATCGGATAGTAACCATGAGCATTGGGATCAAGATGGGGAAGCTCAGAATGGACATTAAGGCAAAATTGTTTCCGGCTTTTGAAGCTATTGCAGAGACCATTGCTAAAACTGCCGAAAAACCTGCACTTCCTAAAAACATGGCGAGAATAAACATCGGCATATTCTGAACCGGATTTCCAATGAAGAGAGAATAGAAGATTAGGTTAAAAGCCGACAAGATTAACATCAACATTAAATTGTAAATGATCTTAGCCAGTATAAAAGATTTTGCATCTGTTAATGTGTAATAGTATAACATTCTGCCACGCCCTTCTTGAAGAAAACTTTTCGAAATTGCGTTAACACCTGCAAAAAGTTGAATAATCCAAAATAAAGCATTCCATGTAGGTAAGTCTACGATTTGGCGAAAAGAAAGATAACAAACAAAGACCGTACTGACCACATATAGCAGCAAGCCATTGAAAGCGTACTTTTGCTTCCATTCAGTTTTGATTTCTTTTTGAATTAAATGGAGGACGATATTCATTGATTTATTTCTGCAGATGTATGTATTTCAGGAATAGTAATTTTCTTAAAACCCGCATTTAAAAGTTTTTCTTTCCAATCAACTTGCACTTCATATTCTCCATGGACTAAAAACATTTCTTTTACTTTTCCGGCATTTTGACAGGATAAATAGTCAAGCATTTCTTTGTAGTCGCCATGTGCACTATAGCTGTTCATCTCTTCAACATCGCAATCAACTTTATATTCTTTGCCAA
>CAYHCU010000378.1:0-2884 GCA_964355035.1 uncultured Flavobacteriales bacterium
TGTCGGGGTGGCAGGATTCGAACCTGCGACCTCATGGTCCCAAACCATGCGCGATGACCGGACTACGCTACACCCCGAATTAAATTCTTTACTCTTGCCCTAATTTGATATGCGGTGAGGGAGGGATTCGAACCCTCGGTACCGTTTCCAGTACGACAGTTTAGCAAACTGTTCCTTTCGGCCACTCAGGCACCTCACCTTAATGCAAGGGCGGCAAAGATAGGAAGTTGTCCATTTGAAGCAAATAATATTTGCTTATTTAAGTACATTTGTTTCAACCAAATACAGAATATCTACGACCATTTACTTTGGAAGGAACTAAAAAAGCGCTTTTTTTAAGGCCAGAAGCAGACAGACAAACTCAAGATATATACCAAGTCTTAAAAATTAGTTAGTATTTTTATCAAATTGCTAAAAAAAAGCTAGAAAACAATTCCTACGTTTACCATACTAAAAAAAAACAAAATGAAGAATCTACTCACCTTATCCTTATTTCTAACCTTAACTACAAGCATGACTTTTGCCCAAGGCACGGTCGCGCCAACGCAAGATCAACTCATTAAATCGGATGTCGAAAATTCGAGGAAGTTTGAATTAGAACAAAAGCAAAAAGCTACAATGGACCAGCAAGCAGAGGAAAAGAGAATGATTGAAGAGAAAGCTGCGAATCAAGAAAAAATGCTTCAAGAACAGAAAGATCCCGCATACCAAAGAAAAGCAATGGAAGAATACATGACACCGGGAGAAATGCAAAAAATGTTAGCGGAATTGGCAGGTGAATGGAATCAAAAAGTCTTATTCTGGACATCACCTTCAGTTGCACCGACTGTAGAAACTTCAAAATGCACAATTTCTATGATCATGGGTGGTCGTTTTCAAAAATCGGTTACTACAGGTAAAATGAAGGACATGCCATTTGAAGGACTTGGAATAATTGGTTGCGACAATGCTTCAAAAAGATTTCAATCAACCTGGATAGGAAATTACGGAACCGGTATAATGTATTTACAAGGGGTATTCGATAAGAAAAATAATACAATAGTATTAAAAGGTACGACAATCGACCCGATCACTAAAAAGGAATTGGCTACCCGCGAATCCATAAAAATTATTGATAAATCGCAAATGATAATGGACCTTTTTATTGTAAAAGACGGAGTAGAAAGTAAAACAATGCAAATTGTTTCTACACGAGCGTTGAAAACTAAAGCCGGGAAAAAGTAATTCGTTATTCGTGGTTCGTAATTCGTGGTTCGAACTACGAATTACGAATTACGAACCACGAAAAAACGAATCACATTTTAAATATCTTAAAGAAAGCTTCCTCGTAGTTTCCTCCGATCGGAATTTCTTTCTCGGAAATGTATATTATTTTATTCCTTACTTGCTCAATTCTTTTCACCGGAATAATAAACGAACGATGAACACGAATAAAATCTGCCGTAGGTAACTTTTCTATCATCGCCTTCATGGTCATTCTGGCAACAATAATTTTATCATTTATCAAATATATTTTTAAGTAGTCATCCAGACTTTCAACCATTAAAATATCTTCATAATTTATTTTAATCAAGCTATAATCAGCTCGAACATAAAAAGATTGATTGACTGTACCAGGAAGCTGTCGAGAAAAAGTATAATAATCACTCGCCTTTTTAACCGCCTGATGAAATCTTTCAATAGTAAATGGCTTCAAGAGATAATCAATTGCATTCAAATTAAATCCTTCTACAGCATATTCACTGTGAGCTGTTGTAAAAATAACCATTGTTTCCTGTTCCAACGATTTATAGAAATCCAGACCGGTAATCGAAGGCATATTTATATCCAAAAAGATGAGATCTACAGGAAATTTTTTCACATATTTCAGAGCTTCATTTGGGCTGGTAAATGTTTTTTCCAAAACAACATTCTCCTCCTTTTCACAAAAATTCTCTATTACTTTTAGTGCAGGCGGCTCATCATCTATTGCAATTGCTTTGATCATATTAATTCAATTTTTAATTCAACCCTATATTCATCTTTTAGATCGCTGAATTTAAGTGTATATTTAGAAGCATACACTAAAGCCAAACGGTTCACCGTATTTTCCAGTCCCACCCTATTACTTAAATCTGCATTTGGTATTAAATTTACCTTTTTATTCTTGACTAACAAAAATAAAAATTTTCCGGTAATTCTAAGTTCAATCACAATTAGTGATTTTTCATCCGGATTGACGCCATGTTTGAAAGCATTTTCGATAAATGCTATTAAAATTAATGGAGCAATACGATTTTCAAAATATTCACTTTCTATATCAAATCGAATCTCAGCAGTATCTCCAAGGCGAAGTTTTTGCAAATCCACAAAATCCCGAATGTAATTAATTTCCTTTTCAAGAGAAACAAAGTCTGCAGATGATTCTGTAATAACATAACGCATCATTCCTGAAAGCTTAACAATAGCCGTTGGAGTATAATCAGACTTCTCGATTGCAAGTGAATAAATGCTGTTTAGTGTATTGAAAAGAAAATGAGGATTTATTTGAGCTTTAAAATAAGATAATTCAGCGTTTAACTTTTCTTGTTCTGTACGTCGCAACTGATTTCGAATTTGTATGATAAGCGAAAACAAAATAACGACCAAAAACAAAGAAAATATTTGTGTCATTTCAAAAAATAAATGATGCAAATCAAACCCTAAAAAGCTTTTATGATGATCATAATGTTGAGCACTTGGAAAGCCCTCCTGAAGATTTTCATTAAGCATTCTTGGCTGGAATCGACCATGCTCCTCAATATGATCCCTTTCAGAAAAAAATATTGCTCTGGGAATTACAACTACACTGGCAAAAAACAAAGCGCAAAATAAAATATACTTATTGAATTTCTTGGCAAAATAA
>CAYHCU010000379.1:0-2858 GCA_964355035.1 uncultured Flavobacteriales bacterium
CCTTAATTTCTAGTTGCTGAATTTTTGCTGACGCTTCATCTTTTACATTCCAGACTACACGGTTATAGGCAATATTTCCGGAATACTGATGGTAGTGCATCCAACCACTGTGAATAGTAAGTAACATGGCGATAAAAAATAAAAAAAAGAACATTTTTCCGGGACCTGTAATACCATCCGATTTTTTCAGGATCAAAGAGCCCATCCGTACAAATTCCAAACGAAGCAGTCGATAAAATACGACAACAAAGTAAGAAAGGAGTATGCTGACTGAAAGTGCCAATAAAAAAGGAATCGTATCGTACAAGCCTCGAAAAATGAAAACGAAAACGATATAAGTTGAAGCTAAAATAAATTCTTCTGTATATGAAAAATCATATTTCTTTTTATTCTTTCCGCCGGAATAAAGTGACTGAAGTAGGGAGGGCTTCGTAAATCCAAATTTCAAGGCGTCATTTGGACAAACCTGAACACAATCCAGATCCTTCAAGCAATTAGTATCGACAACTTTTCCGAATTCTTTTACTTCTTTATGAATAAGGATATGCGATTGACACGTTGCAGTGCAAATTCCGCATTGGTTACAATCGCCGGACAATATAATTTTTCCGGGTGTAATTCTGTCTGTTAGGGAGAAGAGTGCTCCGTAAGGACAACCATATTGGCAGAAACTTCTTGAGCCGAGAAAATAAACAATGAGAAACCCGCAGATAAAGAAAGTAAGCAGAGTGATACCAACACTTGGTAGGTTTCTCCAGAAATCATTTGTTACAAAAGAGGCCCATCCTTCTCCATCCGTTAATATTTTGAAGGCAACTGGTGGTTGACCCAAATAGAGTCTTTCTATTTGAGGTAGAACGAAAAGATAAATCAATGCAAGAAACGGAATCCATAACAGTATCCTTGAGCGAAAATGCTTTGGTTTGATATTAAATTTCTCCAGCAACCAAGCACTTGCATCTTGTAAGGCCAGAATGTGGCACATCCAAGAGCAAAAAAATCTACCTACTATTACTGTTGCTAACAAAGCAACTCCCATAAAAATAAAACCGGCGGTAATTATACCGAGATGAATAGTATAAAGTACCTCATTGAATTCAAGAGGAGCAAGAGTTCTGCCGGCAATTTTCCAATGAGCAATATGCAAGCCCATTAGTAAGTAAACCGCGCTCAATGTTAAGGCACGCCACTTACCGTAATTTGTTTTTTGAACCTTTTCCATAAATTATTTACACAAAGAAAGAGTGTGCAAGAGAAGCCTCTTACAGCTTCACAATTTTCTTAACGTATTTTCTGTTTCCAATTTCAGTATTCAGGTAATAAATACCTTTTGCCGCTTTTGTTAATTCAATATCCGTACGGTAGTTCCCTGAAATGTTTTTTGCGATTTTTGTGTAAACAGTTTTACCTAACAAGTCAGTTACATTTATTGAAACATCTTCACCGGAGCCCGGCATAATAATTTCAATGTTGAATATACCTGATGAAGGATTCGGAGAGACAGAAATATTCTTCGAAAGATCTGATGTAGGATCAATGCCGTTGCAAACGTCTACAGTGGCAGTTACCAATGCAGGAACACTTGGACATTTTCCACCGCCAACTTCAACTTCCCAATCGTAGAAGAAATAATAATAAGTCGCACCGGCATTTGAACCTGTTATCGATAAAGTATCAGTGATGGTATAAGGATAGGTTACTCCTCCGTTATTTCTCCAACAATTGGAAGTACCTGCAATATGCAATTCATAAGCATTTCCTTGAGGAACTTCAAAATTCAGATTTACTCTTGATTCACCATTAGGAAGGAAAAATACACCTGATTGAAGTAAAGTTCCGCTACTGTTAATTAATTGTATGGTTCTATTTCCACTTCCATTGGCAAACATTTTCACTGATTTAATACTAAGTGGTTTCAAAGCATTAAAAATGAGCCATTGATTTCCGCTGAAATATCCACCTGCTCCGAGACTGTCAGCTTTTCCGCCAAAAGTATTTGTACCCGAAAAAATAGTTTGATCAACTGCACGATATTGAGTCGTTGTAGTTAGAATCGGTGTTGTAAAAGTATTTCCGGTTCCAATTTGTACATTACTTAGATCATACCAAACTACATTTGTTCCTGTTGCGTTAAAAGTAGCAGAATAACCTGTGCAAATAAGTGTATCAGCAACAATCGGAGGATTTGGTGGCATTAAAGAGGTAACAACCATTGGTGAAGAAGTAGCTACTCCACAATAATTCGTAACAGTAACACTATAGGTTCCTGAAAGAACGCGTATAGATTGTGTAGTTGCGCCATTCGACCAAGCATAAATTGTTCCTGCAGAAGCAGTGAGAGTAACAGAATCATTTCCGCACGATACCGGATTTCTGTCCGGAGTAATTACAATTGGTGCAGCAGTTCCCGGAGCGTTCTGTAATGTCAATGTAAATGGAATTGCAGTGTAGTTATTGGTTTCATCGCTTTCAATGAAATAATCATGCGGATCAATTTCATACACGATCCAATAATCACCATTGCAAGTTCCCGGTGGTATGTCAATCCACATTCCATTTAGTGATTCATTATAAATGTCAGTGTATCCAACAGAACAACCTTGTTCAACAGATGAGCAACCATAATTATTTCCTAATCCCCAGTTTGGGAAACTTGGATTCAATAACGTAGTACCTTGGTTAAAAACGGTATTGTCGTCGCGGCAATGACCATTATAAGTTGAACATGAACCAAATCCATCAGACAAAAAGATTGTTTGTGACCAATTCCGACCATGCTCCATCTTCTTGGATCCGGTTCATTTGGATCTTGAAGTCTCAAAGACATAATTCCCCAATCATCCACATGCATTGCATTC
>CAYHCU010000380.1:0-2852 GCA_964355035.1 uncultured Flavobacteriales bacterium
CCGGTGAAATTTTGGCTTGTGTCAGCAATCCTTCTTACGATCCGAATTTATTAGTCGGTCGACAGCGAACAAAAAATTACGCCAACCTTTTATTTGATCCTTCTAAACCGCTCTTCAATCGGGCACTTATGGCCTATTACCCTCCGGGTTCAACATTCAAATTAATAAATGATTTAATTGGAGAACAAGAAGGTGTGCTTTTTCCAAGTACAGCGTATTATTGTGATGGTGGCTATCATATGGGATCACAAACGGTAAAGTGCGATGCACGCCATGGTTCAATTGCTCTTGAGTCCGCTATTTCTCATTCATGTAATACTTATCATTGCTATGTTTTCAGAAGTATCATCGATCAAAAAAGATTCAAAAGTACCGAAGAAGGATATCAGGTATGGAGAAACCACGTACTAACTTTTGGAATTGGAAGAAGGCTGTTTAGTGATCTTCCCCATGAACTCAAGGGAAATGTCCCTACCGTTCAATATTATGACAAGTATTTTGGAAAGGGAAGATGGAGGTCTTCAACGGTTGTTTCACTTTCTATTGGTCAAGGTGAGTTAGGGATCACTCCGTTGCAGATGGCAAATACAATGTGCATCATAGCAAACAAAGGTTATTTTTACATTCCTCACATTATGAAAAAAGTGGGCGACAAAAAACAAGACGAAAAGAAATTCGCGGAAAAAAATTATACAGATATTCAACCTCAATTTTTCGACATTGTTCAAAATGGTATGCAAAGCGCTTTGGAATCCGGAACAGCTGCAAGGTCGCGTGTCAATGGAATTACAATTTGCGGAAAAACCGGAACAGCCCAAAATCCTCATGGCCGGGATCACTCGCTTTTTGTTGGTTTTGCCCCTCGTGAAAATCCAAAAATTGCTATCGGTATTATGGTCGAAAATGGAGGATGGGGTAGTGATTGGGGCGCACCAATTGCTACGCTGATGATGGAAAAATATCTGACAGATTCTATTGCTCGACCTGATTTAGAGAAAAAAATGTTTGAAGGCGTGATCACACCTAAAATCTATCAAGAGAAAAAAAATACGGTGAAGAGGGATAGCGTTGTGAAAATTATTCCTGTAAGACCAGTTTTAATCCGGACAAAACAATAATGGGAAGAGACAATCGTAACATATTGCAAAATATTGACTGGGTGTTAGTCGGAATATTTATTGTTATGGTCATTTTTGGATGGATGAATATTTATGCTGCAGTCTATAATGATGAGCATAAAAGTATTTTGGACTTTACTCAGAATTATGGAAAGCAGAGCATCTGGATTGTTTTTGCTTTTATAATTGCTTTAATGGTATTAGTAATAGACGGAAAATTCTATGCTGCATTTTCATATGCCATTTATATTCTCATGCTTTTACTTTTGCTTTCTACTTTTGCTTTTGCAAAAAATGTAAAAGGATCTTATGGTTGGATCGACATAGGTTCGTACAAACTTCAACCTGCAGAATTTGCCAAGTTCGCTACCAATATGGCTTTGGCTAAGTTTTTAAGTACGCTAGATATTCGAATGAGGAGTTTTAAAACTCAGCTAATCTCTTTTGTTATCATTGGTATTCCGACTGCTATTATTTTATTGCAAAATGATACAGGATCAGCGCTCGTATTCGGAGCTTTTATTTTAGTGCTCTATCGTGAAGGGTTGTCGGGTAGTATTCTATTGCTTGGCGTAGTTTCCGGCGCACTTTTCGTCATGACGTTATTGGTTTCCAAAATTACTTTGTTTATTACTATTGGTAGCATTGCTTTGCTTATTTTTTTAGCTATTAAAAGAAACAGAAAAAATATTGCAACCATTATCATTGGTGTAGTGGTAGCTATTGGAATTGTCTTTAGTGTCGATTACTTTTATAATAATATATTACAGGATCATCAAAGAATTAGAATTGATGTGTTACTAGGAAAAGAAGTCGATTTAAAGGGCGCTGGTTACAATGTAAATCAGAGTAAAATTGCAATTGGCTCCGGAGGATTTTTCGGAAAAGGTTTTCTTCAGGGAACACAAACAAAATATGATTTCGTTCCTGAACAAAGTACAGATTTTATTTTCTGTACAGTGGGAGAGGAGTGGGGCTTCGTGGGTAGCCTGACCGTCATCGGACTTTTTGTTGCGCTTCTAACACGAATTATTTATGTGGCAGAAAGACAACGTTCAGCCTATTCAAGAATTTATGGCTATGGTGTTGCCTGTATTCTTTTTATGCACTTGTTGATTAATGTCGGTATGACAATCGGGCTGGCTCCGGTTATAGGCATTCCTTTGCCTTTCTTTAGCTATGGTGGTTCTTCCCTTTGGTCTTTTACAATCCTGCTTTTTGTTTTTATTAGATTGGATGCTTACAGATTGCAGATATTAAGGTGAATTCGTTTTTCGTTAATCGATATTCGTTATTCGTTATTCGTTTTTCGAACCACGAACCACGAACCACGAACCACGAATCACGAATCAATGAAACCTGAAAATCTGAACAAGGTCATAATTGCCACTCGCTGAATGACAAGAAACGCAAAGTGCACCTTTTTTTATTGCTGAATATTCCGCTGTTCCATCAGGTAAATACTCTGCCCAAATCCATCCTGATCCGCTATTGGCTGCTCCTGGAATTTTATACATTACGGCGTATTCTGTAAGTGGACCACCACTCGCTGCATAGACTTCTTTTACTATCAGCGATTCATCGGGAAAAAAAGTTTTAGAAAGTCGGTTGACGGAATCATTCATTGCAGAGATCGCTCTCTGATTAAATCGTACTCTTACAAATCCACCATGTGGACTATTTCCTGCAGCAGGTAAAGTGTCCAGAGATTTTTTAAAGTAAGTGAAGGATGAA
>CAYHCU010000381.1:0-2846 GCA_964355035.1 uncultured Flavobacteriales bacterium
ATTGCAAGGCACAAAAATTTACTTATGCTTATGATGATAATGGTAATAGAGTTTCTCGAATATTTGATTCGCAAAGACTAGCAAACCCAGCAGATTCAATAATGGAAAAGGATTTGCTTGAAAAATATAGCTTAGATGTTTATCCCAATCCTGTAACAGAAAGCTTAAATGTAGCCATATACGATCTTAAACCTGATTCAAAGGTTAAAATATCACTGTATGATCCACAAGGTAGAATAGTGTACGAGGCAAATCATATAGGTTCTAATAGTATGATAAACTTTTCTCAGTATTCGGTTGGAATTTATTTTTTAGAAGTCAAAATTGATAAGCAGAAGATCAGTTACCGGATACAAAAGAATTAATTAATGTAACAGTTTGGTCAATTACAATTATACTATTTTCGTAGTTATATGACCGTAGGTGTGTAAATTCCTTCTATCTGACTTTTACAGAATGTCAAGTGAATAAATCATTTCTTTATTCTTGTTTTTGTGTGTCCGATTGTCTTAGCCCCCTAAATAGCTGGACAAAAGCTGAGATAAAGCTTGCCCTTCAAATTGCCAATGAGCGAAAGATTAATTTGTCAGCACAGTCAATAAAAGGCGCAAAGAAAATTAAGGAGATACCGCAGCAATTCCGATCAACGATACAAGTTACAGCAAGTTCGTTTTGGATAATTGCAGCCTTCTCAATTGTGAATTCAGTTCTGATTAGGAAAAATGTAAATTTCCATTTGCCTGGATTAGCTATGACTGAAATTTTTGAAATTGCGTCATCAAAGGTATTTGGTGAACTACTCCCAGTGAAATAAACAAGATCACTAATTGTTTTCTGTTTTCCTTTTGAAATATTTTCATTCGATTCTTTTATATTGTAGCTACCTTCCTCCTGAAATGTAATTTCTCTATATTATTAATTAGTAAATTCTACCTGGCAACTTGAATCATCTGTTAAGAAAGTCCAAATCAAAATAATAGCGGCTTCTGTCATTCTTGTCGATATACAATGTCGTTTCTTTTTTGACATCAAGTTCGAATAGCAATGTTGCTCTGTCCTTCGGAATAATTCGACTGACAAAGGTTTCGGGCTTTCCGTTGTGCTGAATTTTAAATACCAAAACACTTTGATATACCTCAACAACCTTGGTATTTTTGATTGAATCTCCACTTATAACATTCATCATTTGAATGTCTCGCTCAATGCTAAGGGTTGTAAGTTCATCTTTCCCTCCATACCTTTCTTTTTCTTCTGAATAATTATTGGTTTTGATATCGCAATTTGAAAAGTGAACAACTATTATTTCCCCGTAACGCTTTAGTTCTTTTACTAATAATTCCAGCCTTTCCTTTTCCATTGACTCCTTGGTTGTTGGAGTAACCCGTAACAATATCCAATTAGCTGCAAACATTGCAATACCAAGAACAATTATCCAGGAAAGAAAAGTATCGGAAAGACTGCTGCCTGAATACTGTCCAAGAAAGGTAAAGGTTATTAACCCCAGTGCGTATAAGAGATATGCGATATTGCGTCTAAACATATTCTATCACTACAGGCTTTCTTTTTAAATTGCTTTCTTAATGTCGGGATCTCTCAAGCCAATACAATTCGCCTCATTCAATATTGTCCACTATAAAATTTATGTGTGTCGTCAATTTGAATTTTGTTTTCCCCAAACCATTTTACAAAGGCGCCCCACTTTTCCTTGTTAGTAGCTTGCCACTTGTTAAAGGCATCTTCATCGCCTTTCATTAAAATCCAATGGTTGTATGCCTCCATGTGCCCTGCTTCTTTGAGTTGCTTCTGATATGAGAATAAAATGTTCGGATAGGTTTTATCATGTCCATTTTTATAGTAGTTGTCCACGAAGTTGCTTCTTAATTCATCAAGAGAGTTCATATCAATAGCTTTAAAAGCAATCATTGAAAACAGAATTGTGGGCTCGTAAACCCCAAGACCATAAGGTAATTTCATTTTACCCGGATCTTTCAGGTCGTTAACATTAATTGTAGCATTTTGACTGAAGCTAATTGAGAAGGAAGTATCGGATGTGAATTTAATTTCACTTTTGTAAGTGTCAAAGAGCAACTGACTAATCTCGGCTGTTCTTTCTGTGTTGCGTTCCAGATTCATAAATATTTCTCCATAAATCATTCCCCATACTTCTTCGGTTGAGCTGCAATAAACTCTTGCAGCACGATAATAGTTGGAAGGAAATTTTGGGTCAGCTTCAATTCCTTGTTCATAAAATTCCAATGCTTTTCCGTATTCCTTTTTTTGCCAATACACATTTCCTTTTTCCAAATATAGTTTCCCGGACTTCGGAAACAATTTTAATCCTGCGTCATAAGTTTCAAATGCTTTTTCGTGATTCCCCATATCATCATAAGCGTTACCAAGTAATTGAAAAACCTGGTCGTATACTTTCGGGTGTGTCAGGATTCCTTCAAGGTACCTGATTGCTTTTTTATAATCCTTCTGTGCATAGTAAGCGTAACCAAGCTCGTATGGATATGAGAGTCTTTCCGGGTCAAGCTTTTGTGCTTCTTCAAGTAATTTAATCGCTTCATCAAATTTGCCATCATCCTCAAGTTTCATTGCCTGATTACCTTTCTCAAGCGCTTTGTCTTGATTGGATTGCCCGTAAACAATTTGTCCGACTATCAAGAAAATAAATAGTCCGAAAGATTTGATCATAGTTTTCATTTTTCTACAATATTTTTTGTTTTGCTTGAATTCAGAAAGATCGAAAATAGCGGTTACCCCAAGAGTTGTCGACAAAGTTTAAAGATTTAGAGTAGTTTTAAAAAAAAGAAGGAATTGACATGAAACACTTCCCGCAAAAA
>CAYHCU010000382.1:0-2843 GCA_964355035.1 uncultured Flavobacteriales bacterium
GAACAGGTTCAGGTCTTGTTGATTAACGTCGTCTTGTAAATACACATTCAATTGTATGTGCTCCTTCACATAATCAGAGATTTTTCTTGCATCCAAGACCAAAAGACCCAAGAGTCCAAGCATGAATAACACCAATGAAATGCTGATGATGGATGAAGCATAAGAAGAACGGAGGCGTTTATTGCCTTCTTTTGGTTGGTCGCTTTGCATAATGTTCAGGAAACGAAAGTATAAAAACTTTGCGGCCCACATGGCAGAAAAAAAAGACCTTTCGGCTTATTTTTCTACATTCGCATGTTCATCATTCTAAATCATGCTTAGCGAGCTATTGCTATATGGAGTATAATTTTAACTTAATCGAAAAAAAATCGCAGCACAACTGGAGGGAAAACCAAACCTATCGTGCTGAAACCAATTCTGCAAAAGAAAAATATTACGTGCTCGACATGTTTCCGTATCCTTCCGGCGCCGGACTTCACGTTGGTCATCCACTTGGATATATTGCTTCCGATATCATCGCGAGATATAAAAGACTGCTTGGCTTCAATGTATTGCATCCAATGGGCTACGATTCTTTTGGATTACCGGCAGAACAATATGCTATTCAAACAGGACAACATCCGGCAATTACGACGGAAGAAAATATAGCCCGTTATCGCCAACAACTCGACAATATCGGTTTCGCTTTCGATTGGTCAAGAGAAGTACGAACGTCAGATCCGGCTTATTACAAATGGACACAATGGATCTTCATTCAGTTATTCAACTCATGGTATAACACAATAAGCAACAAAGCAGAAGATATTTCTATTTTGATTTCAATATTCGAAGAATCAGGGAATAGAGAACTTCAAGCTGTCAATTCTGAAGAGCGGAGATTTACTGCTTCCGATTGGAAATCATTTGACGAGAAAACAAAAGCTGACATCTTGCTCAATTATCGTCTAGCATACATTTCAGAAGCAATGGTCAATTGGTGCCCTGCTTTGGGAACTGTATTGGCGAACGATGAAGTGAAAGATGGAGTCAGTGAACGCGGAGGTTTTCCTGTAGAAAGAAAATTAATGAAACAATGGTCGATGAGAATCATTGCTTATGCACAAAGGCTATTAGAAGGACTCGATAAAATTGATTGGAGTGATTCATTGAAAGAACAACAACGCAATTGGATTGGCAGAAGCGATGGTGCAGAAGTGCGTTTTAAAATAGCGCACTCGAATCTGGAATTGCTCATTTTCACAACTCGCCCTGATACTATTTTCGGAGCAACGTACATGACATTAGCACCTGAACATGAGTTTGTAGACATCATTACTACCAACGATTTTAAAAATGAAGTCAATGGATATATTCTCGAAGTAAAAAATCGAACAGAAAGAGAACGAATGGCTGAAGTGAATAACATTACCGGTGTTTTTACCGGAGCATTTGCTATTCATCCATTCACCGGCAAACATATTCCTATTTGGGTTGGTGATTATGTCCTCGCCGGTTATGGCACCGGTGCTGTGATGGCAGTTCCTGCACACGATTCACGCGACTATGCATTTGCAAAACATTTCAAGTTACCGATTGATGAGGTTGTTAGCGGCGGTAATATTGCAAAAGAATCATATGATGCTAAAGAAGGGAAACTGATCAATTCGGATTTCCTGAACGGACTTGATGTAAAGCAAGCAATTAAAAAAGCGATTGAGCAAATTGAAAATAAGAACATTGGAAAAGGAAAAATCAACTATCGTTTGCGCGATGCTGTATTTGGTCGTCAACGTTATTGGGGCGAACCAATTCCTATCTATTACAAAAATGGAATTGCCGCTGTTGTAGAGGAAAAAGATTTACCTATCATACTTCCTGAAGTCGATAAATATTTACCTACTGAAGATGGTGAGCCGCCTTTGGCAAGAGCAAAAGACTGGACTTATCGTGGCCATCCTTTAGAAACGACTACTATGCCTGGTTGGGCGGGATCGTCGTGGTATTTTCTACGTTACATGGATGCCAACAATGAAAATGAATTTGCTTCGAAGTCTGCATTAGATTATTGGAAAGATGTTGATCTCTACATGGGCGGTGCAGAACATGCTACCGGTCACCTTTTGTATTTTCGCTTTTGGACAAAATTTCTTTTTGATCGCGGAATTATTTCTATTGAAGAGCCTGCGAAAAAATTAATCAATCAGGGAATGATTCAAGGGCGTTCAAATTTTGTTTATAGAATTAAAAATGAAAATAAATTTGTTTCTGCCGGTTTAAGAGATCAATTTGAATTTTCGGAACTGCATGTTGATGTGAATATTGTCGAAAGTGACGTTTTAGATATTGACGCTTTCAAAGCATGGCGCGAAGAATATAAAAATGCAGAATTCATACTCGAAGACGGAAAATATATTTGCGGCAATGAAGTAGAAAAAATGTCGAAGTCGAAATGGAATGTTGTCAGTCCTGATATTATGATTGACAAATATGGCGCTGATTGTTTACGATTGTATGAAATGTTTCTTGGACCATTGGAACTTTCGAAGCCGTGGAATACAAATGGAATTACGGGAACCTCTAATTTCATTCGTAAACTTTGGAAATTGTATCATAAAAATTCCGAACCGGGAAAGGAAATGATACTTGACATCTCCAATGAAGAACCTTTGAAAGCAGAATACAAAGCTCTTCATAAAACAATAAAAAAGGCAAAAGAAGATATAGAGAAATTTTCTTTCAATACGTCTGTGAGTACATTTATGATTTGTGTAAATGAATTGACAGATTTAAAATGTAACAAGCGAAAAATACTTGAGCCATTAGCGATAATTGGTCTCGCTCCATTGAGCGTTGCCGTTCGGCCA
>CAYHCU010000383.1:0-2831 GCA_964355035.1 uncultured Flavobacteriales bacterium
AATACGAGTAGAGTTTTTCATGCTTGTGTTGATTTTTAAATTGATTATTTGGTTTTAGGGACTCAAATGTATGATTAAATCTATATTTCTCAAAGATTCCTCTAGTTAAAATATCGCGAATTAGAGGGCTTCTTCAAGATATGATTCTATTGGTGGACAAGAGCACATCAAATTTCGGTCGCCATAAGCGTTATCCACCTTGCCAACTGTCGGCCAGAATTTATGCTGACTTACAAAAGGTAATGGAAAAGCTGCTTTTTTACGAGAATATTGATGATTCCATTCATCGGAACAGATTACATGCATGGTATGAGGTGCATTTTTCAATACATTGTCTTTTTTGTCTATTTCCCCTTTTTCTATTTCTTCGATCTCTTTTCTAATTTGGATCATAGAATCACAAAAACGGTCTAATTCACTTTTTGACTCACTTTCCGTCGGTTCAATCATAATTGTCCCATGTACAGGAAATGACATAGTTGGAGAATGGAAGCCGTAATCCATGAGGCGTTTTGCAATATCTTCTACTTCAATTCCTGCTGATGCTTTAAATTGCTGGCAATCTATTATCATCTCATGTGCAACCCGATTCTCTGATCCTACATATAATACCGGATAATAGTCTTCCAATTTTGATTTTATATAATTCGCATTTAGAATTGCATATCGTGTTGCATCCGTAACGCCTTTTCCTCCTAACATTTTAATATAAGCGTAGGATATTAATAAGATACTTGCACTTCCCCATGGGGCTGCTGATACGGCATGTGTATTTCCTCCTACTTTTACCAAGGGGTGCGAAGGTAAAAATGGAACTAAATGCTTCGCTACACCAATTGGTCCTACTCCTGGTCCACCACCTCCATGTGGAATTGCAAACGTTTTATGCAAGTTCAAATGGCAAACATCGGCACCAATAGTAGCAGGATTTGTTAATCCAACCTGCGCATTCATATTCGCTCCGTCCATATAAACCTGGCCACCGTTATCATGTATTATTTGAGTAATCTCTTTTATTCCTTCTTCAAAAACTCCATACGTGGAAGGGTAAGTAACCATTAAAGCAGAAAGATTCGCTTTATGCTGCTCTGCTTTTTGACGCAGATCAAGTAAGTCTATATTGCCAAAATCGTCGCATTTTACTACAATCACTTTCATTCCTGCCATTACTGCACTTGCAGGATTTGTTCCATGTGCAGAGGATGGAATCAGGACAATGTTTCTATGGCTATCACCACGACTTTGATGATAAGCACGCACAACCAATAACCCTGCGTATTCTCCTTGTGCACCTGAATTTGGTTGCAATGACATTGCTGCAAATCCGGTGATTTCACATAAGTATTTTTCTAAAGAAGTAATCATCTCCATATAACCTTCTGTTTGATCAGATGGCGCAAACGGATGTATTGAATTCCATTCTGCCCAGCTAACAGGAATCATTTCACTTGTTGCATTTAATTTCATTGTGCAACTTCCTAAAGCAATCATTGAATGGTTTAATGAAAGATCTTTGTTTTCAAGTGCTGTAATATATCGCAACATTTCCGTCTCAGAATGATGAGAATTGAAAACAGGATGCGTTAAATACGAACTTGTTCTCTGCGAAGTGGGTGGTATATGGGATGTAGATGATGAAACCAGTTTTTCATTACTTCCCTTTGTTTTTGAAAGCACAGAAAAGATATTCTGTAATTCATCTTCTCCTGTGGTTTCGTCGATGCTGATGTAAAATTGATTGCTATCTATATATCGAAAATTTATTTTTGATGCAATTGCATTCAATCTAACTTTTTCTAAATCAGCTCCGGCATTTAAAACTATTGTATCGAAAAAGTTTTTATGAAGTATCGTATAGCCAATTTTAATTGCACTCTCCGCTAATCTTGAAGCATTAGAATGTATTTTTTCTGCAATGCTTTTTATTCCTGAAGGACCATGATAAACAGCATACATGCTGGCCATCACTGCTAACAATACTTGAGCTGTGCATATGTTGGAAGTTGCTTTATCACGTCGAATGTGTTGCTCACGCGTTTGAAGTGCCATGCGTAAAGCACGGTTGCCTTGTGCATCAATCGAAACACCAATGATTCTTCCCGGCATCTCCCTCTTGTAATCTCCTTTGGCAGCAAAAAATGCTGCGTGAGGGCCTCCAAATCCTAATGGTACCCCAAATCGCTGTGAATTGCCAAATACCACATCTGCTCCCCATTCTCCGGGAGGTGTTAACATGGTAAGCGACATAAGATCGGATGCAACTGCTATTTGTAAACCAAGTGCTTTTGCTTTCGTCGTCCAATCTTTATAGTCAATTATATTCCCTTCACTGGTTGGATATTGCAGAACCGCACCAAAAAAAGCACCATCTAATTTAATCGTTGCGCTGTTGTCAATCACTAATTCAATTCCCAAAGGAGCTGAACGCGTTTTAAGAACGTCAATCGTTTGTGGAAAACAATCATGTGAAACGAAAAATTTAATGGCTCCGGCTTGTACTTTTTCTTTTGATCGCGTTGCGAAGAACATATTCATGGCTTCTGCGGCCGCTGTGGCTTCATCGAGTAGGGAAGCATTGGTGATCTCAAGTCCTGTTAAATCAAGGAGCATGGTCTGGTAGTTCAATAATGCCTCTAGTCGACCTTGTGAAATCTCCGCTTGGTAAGGCGTGTAAGCTGTATACCAACCCGGATTCTCCAATATATTTCTTAAAATTACTCCCGGTGTAATCGTATTATAATAGCCTAAACCAATGTATGAATCAAAAACCTTGTTTTTTGCTGCCACTTGCTTTAACTCTTTCAAAAATCGATATTCTTCTTGATCTTCCG
>CAYHCU010000384.1:0-2825 GCA_964355035.1 uncultured Flavobacteriales bacterium
CTCAACTTCTTCCGGAATTTTAACCGTATCTATAGATGGTTCGGGATTTTTTTCACTATCGTCATTGCCTGAAGTCCGTCCTGCTTCAACAGAATTTTTATACGATTTAAATGCCCTGAAAATTCCATTTGCTGTTTCATCCTGACCTTTTTCCGATGCGAGATATTTTTCTTCCACAGCATTTGACAGGAAACCGGTTTCAATCAAGATACTTGGCATTGTTGTTTTATAAAGAACAAGAAATCCGGCTTGTTTTACTCCTCTTCCTGCCCGACTCTTACTCGACATTTCTTGCTGAACATGAGAGGCAAATTTCAAACTTTGGTCTAAGAAAGTGTTTTGATAGAGAGAAAAAATAATATTGGCCTCCGGGCTATTCGGATCAAAGCCATCATACTTTTTGGTATAGTCCTTCTCTAAAAGGACAACGTCGTTTTCACGTTTTGAAACCTCGAGATTCGCTTCACTCATATGTAAACCCATCACCCAGGTTTCTACACCGGAGATGGCCTCATTACACTCCTCTTTTCTCTTCTTTTTATTATAAAAGCAAGCTGAATTACAGTGAATGCAAATAAAGAGATCCGCTTTAGCGTTGTTTGCAATTGATGCTCTTTCATGCAATTCAATGAAAACATCAGTTTTACGGGTATAGATCACTTTAACATCAGGAAACTTCGAAGAAATGTACTCCCCTAATTTAAGTGCAACTTTAAGCGCAATATCTTTTTCCTTCGATTTTTTACCTAAACATCCCGAATCATGCCCGCCATGACCGGCATCAATTACGACACATTTAATTCCAAACGTCTTTGTTTTAGGCAGGTTAAAGGAACTCAATAGCAGAATCGAACCAATAAAAACGGCGATTCGAAAAAGATAAAAATGCAGAAGTTTTTTTTTGTTTAGTTTTGGCACCGAAACGCAAGAAAATTGACAGGATTTGTTTTCACAAGTATCTAAAATATCACTCTTCATATTGCTTACATTAATGCTTCTTTTTCAACAACTTGTTGTTGGTTCAGAAGCAGATGGATTAAGTGGGCAATTAATGTCAGATAGCATCGTAGTTGCGGATTCTATTCAAAGCTCAAACGTCGATTCTTTGTCGCTTATTATTAACCCCTTGAAGGTAGACACAACGGCTGTTTCTGAGGAAGTTATCAAATCAAAGATCAAATATCATGCGAAGGACTCTATAAGAGTTAACCTTGAAAATGAGCTTGTTTACTTGTATGGAGATGCAGTTGTAGATTATGAAGAATTGCATTTGGAGGCAGATTATATTCTGATCGACATGCAAAACAAAGAACTTTTCGCTCAAGGCACTAAAGACAGTTTAGGTATGACGAAAGGGACGCCAGACTTTTCACAAGGCGACCAAAAATTCAAGTCACATGCAATCAGGTACAACTTTCAAACAAAAAAAGGACGAATTGATTACGTGATCACCCAAGAAGGCGAAGGTTATATCCACGGAGAAGTAGTAAAAAAGGATCCGGAGAATAATTTTTTTATTAAGAACGGTCAATATACAACCTGCAATTTAGACACTCCGCACTTTGCAATCACCTCGAATCGACTAAAAGTAATCAGTAAAAACAAAATTGTTACAGGCCCTGCATATTTAACAATTGAGCAAATTCCAACACCCATCCTGATTCCTTTCGGTTTTTTCCCAAGCAAAGTTGGGCGTAGTTCAGGAATCATTTTCCCGACTTTCGGAGAATCAGCGCAACGTGGATTTTATTTCCAGCACTTGGGTTATTATTTTGGGTTCAGTGATTATTTCAATCTAGCACTTACTTCTGATATTTATACTAAAGGAAGTTACACCTTAGATGCTTCCACGATATACAAGAAGAAATACAAATACTTCGGGTCAATGCAATTCAGTTATGCATATACGGTGAATAGTGAAAAGGAATTCGCTGATTATTCGTTGACAAAAGACTATCATATTTATTGGACTCATAACAAAGATCCGAAATCTAGTCCGAATAGTACTTTCAGCGCTTCGGTAAATGCAGGAACATCCAATTACTATCGCAACACCATCAGCAGTGCGACTAATTATTTGTCTAATACATTACAATCATCCATATCCTATTCCTACAATTTTCCTGACAAGCCAATGAATTTAAGTGCAGGGATCAATCATTCGCAGAATACAATAACAAAAGACATTCGGATCTCAGCACCGGATCTCAGTTTTAATATTTCAAGACTTTCACCTTTTAAAAGGAGAAACAGTTTTGGTGCACAAAAATGGTATGAAAAAATCGGAACGAGTTTATCTGTAAGAACAATTAATTATATTGAAACAAAAGATACTCTTCTATTTACAGATTACACTTTAAAAAATCTCAAGAACGGAGCACAGGCAAATATTCCCCTATCAACCTCTTTTAATTTATTTAAGTTTTTCAACTTTTCCCCGTCAGCAAATTTCACTGAAAGAGTTTACTTAAACACCACTCAATATAGTTGGAACACAGAAACAAAATCACTTGATACACTTAAAGTAGAAAAACTCGCCCAAGCATACGACTACAATGTGAGTGCTGGTTTATCCACAAGAATCTATGGAATGGTTCTAATTTCAAAAGGGCCAATCACAGCAATACGACATGTAATGACTCCTGCAGTATCGCTTACTTATCGTCCGGATTTTGGAGATTCAAAATATGGTTATTACAGAACAGTTCAATACGATACTACTGGAAAAACAAGAACGTACAGCATTTTCCAAAACTCTGTATTTGGAGGGCCTTCCAACGGGCGATATGCAAACATGGGATTTTCTCTTGACACTAATTTGGAAA
>CAYHCU010000385.1:0-2815 GCA_964355035.1 uncultured Flavobacteriales bacterium
AATATCGCTGAATAAAACTATTCATCAAGAATTCCCTGCTGGTACTTCGCCATTATTTTTTGATTGCTGCTTTGCTCCAAATGACTCACTATTGTATGTTAGTTGCGCACCTTATTTTTCAACTCAAGATACGACTCAAATTTATCTTTACCAATTTCCACTTACTGCATTTAATGTATATGCGTCAAAAACGTTGATTTGGCAACAAGTATACCCATTAACAATTGGCGCAGTTCGTCTTGCACCAGACAATAAAATTTATATTGCTACTCAATCAACAGGCTACCCATATGATAGCACTAATTATTATCCTGAAAATATGAGCCTTTCCGTCATCAATCAACCTAATCAAAGAGGTGGTGCGGTGGCTTGTGATTTTCAACCATATAGTTTTTATTTAGGTGGTAAAAGAACCTATTGGGGCCTACCGAATAATCCGAACTATGATCTTGTACCACTTACAGGCAGTCTTTGCGATACAATCAATACCGTAGTTGAACCAACAGAAATTAGTAGTCTTGCTTTAAATCTATCATATCAATCAGCATGGCAGAGTGTGATAGTGAATGCAAGCAAATTGAAAGGAACTAAAGTCAAGATTTATTTAACGGATAATTCCGGAAGAATTCTTTTTGTTGACGAAGGAAAAACGATTGCCGGATACTTTACAAAGAATATTTCTATGGATAATTTTGCAGCCGGTATTTATTTGGTGACGATAGTTACAGAGAAAGAAAAAGTGTCGGGGAAGGTTGTGAAAGAGTAAACGAAGTCTGAGCCTGGATTTAGCGGATTAGGAGATTACCCAGAATTAGAAAAGCCTTTTTTAAAGTATTCAAAACTATTAATGAAATTTTTAATAAACCAAAAGACAACATCATTCCACAACTTGCATCCTCGATCTTGCATTCAGGAAATCTCTAGCATTCGAAAAGGTAGTATAATCACCATCTATTTTCATTTCTTTGAAAGTAAAAGAAGCAATTGCTGCACTGATTCCTCCTATGAAAGGAGAAGCTAGTACTGAGCCAAAGACAACAAAGAACTTTTCAATATAATTATCAGATGACACTGCTGCATTCACAAGCCCTATCCCAATAGTCGCACCTGCTCCTATCAGAAAAGCATTTCCACCACGATTTTTCTTAATGATTCGTAGTTTCGAAATTTCTGAGAAGTTTATTGAATCAACAACCATCACTTGGCTATTTCTAAGACGATGAACAACAAAAATGGCACTGTCGCTAACAGAATATAAAAAACCATAAATACTTTTTTTACCCGGACTAAATACTTTGATCCGATAGTTTATTTTGGTTTCTATAGTTTCCTTCTGCGCAAAAAGCGAAAATGACAACAGGAACAAAATAACAACAGCTGTGATTCTCATAAATCAATATTAAGTAAAACTTGCTTTCACTCCAAATAAAATTAAACAGTTTTCGAAATAGAGTTTAGCCATGAATGGTCTCCTTCTGACCGTACTTCTTTATAATCTCCGCTTCGAAGTCAAGGAACTCTTGCCAGCGGGCTTCCACATCAATATCACCGCCATATTGTCGAGCAAATTTTAAAAATGTAGTATAGTGAGTTGCTTCACTTACCATTAATCGATGATAGAAAGCTCTTAAATCTGCATCGTTTATTTTTTCGGACAACAGCCTAAATCTCTCGCAACTGCGAGCCTCAACTAAAGCAGAAAACAAAAGCTTATCAACTAATACATAATTTCGGGTAAATCCTTTCCGAATAAATGAATTCAGCTCAAAAACATATTCATCCCTTCGCTCACGCCCTAATTCATAACCTCTTGCTTTAATTTTTTCATGGACATCTTGAAAATGTTCCAATTCTTCTTTTGCTAACTCCAGCATAGCATCCACCAACTCCGTACATTCCGGAAAATGAACAATTAAATTGATAGCATTTGTACATGCCTTTTGCTCACAATAGGCATGATCAGTAAGAATCTCTTCGATGTTCTTTTCTACAATGTTTACCCAGCGTGGGTCAGTTGGTAGTTTTAGTCCTAACATGGTTTGGTGAGTAGTGCAAGATGAATGAGGAATGATGAATGAAGAATGATGAATGATGAATAAGGACGAGGTGGCTGATTTACTACTTACTACTTACCACTTACTACTAACCACTAACCAATCACCTCATTTAAATTCGGCAGTGTGCCAAATCTTTTGAGCGCAGAGAGATGTGACTTAAGCGCTTTGAAAAAAGTTTCATTCACTAAATAGGGAACTCCATATTCAGCAGAAGTTTCTTTAACTATTTTCGAAATTTCAGGATAGTGAACATGACAAACGCGAGGAAACAAATGATGCTCTACTTGATAATTTAGTCCGCCAACATACCAGGTAATGAATTTATTTTTAGGAGAAAAATCGATTGTCGTATTGAGCTGGTGAATTGCCCAATCGTTTTCAATTGTATCTTCAGCATTTGGCAATGGATGTGTTGTTCCTTCTACGGTATGCGCCATTTGAAAGACAAAAGAAAGAATTAGACCTTCCATAAAGTGCATCAGGAAAAAACCAATTGCAATTTGATAAAATGGAATATTAAAAAACAATGTTGGCATTACTAAAAAGACAAATATATACAGTATTTTTGAAGCGGATATTTTCAAAAAAGTAACAACCGTTTCACTTTTACTTTCAGGGCTTACACCGTTTTTAGAATACTGAATGAGTTGAATTAAATCCTTCAAGAATACCCAATAGGCAGTCAACAATCCATAAAAAAAGAAAACATAAAACGGTTGAAACTTGTGATACCATTTTACTCTTGTATGAGGAGAGAA
>CAYHCU010000386.1:0-2811 GCA_964355035.1 uncultured Flavobacteriales bacterium
CCAATATTCGCCATGATGGTTTTACTGTTTATTGTGAATTTTTATTTGAGACCGCGAAAGTAGTGATTTTATCTAAAACGTAGCGTCTTGTGATGAAAAAAGTTGGCTGAATTTAAGGGGCATAAGAGTGGTGAATTTGGTCTTAAAAAATTGTATTGAAAGTGGTTTAAAGGAGTTAGTATTGAAAGCAGGAAGTGACCTAATGCGAGAGCGTTTTTAATTTTTTTTCCGCAGATTCCGCAGATTTTCGCAGATAAAGGCGCAGATTTACAGTATAAAAAATTGCGTCAGTTAACCTATAGCCAATCAGAATTGTATGTAAATAGCAAAAAAGAAGGATTAATACGAAGAAATCTGCGCCTTTATCTGCGAAAATCAGCGGGGTAAAAAAATTATAGTGCATCTCCCACCACTTACCCCTCACTAATCACTACTTTAGCCCCATGCCGTACATCGAAGAAATTTACAAAAAATACCTCCTTCATCCGAATATTTCCACGGATACCAGGGCAATAACAAATAGCTGTATATTTTTTGCTTTGAAGGGGCCTGCGTTCAATGGAAATACATTTGCAGCACAGGCTTTGAATGCAGGAGCTGCTTATGTTATTGTGGATGAAGAAAAATACAAATTGGATGATCGCTGCATTTTAGTCGATGATTCATTGAAAGCACTGCAACGTCTGGCGAAACATCATCGTTCGCAATTGCATTTTCCTTTTTTAGCGATAACAGGATCGAATGGAAAAACAACTACAAAGGAATTAATTCGAAATGTGCTGTCAAAAAAATTCAATGTGCATGCAACGAAAGGAAATTTGAATAACCACATTGGTGTGCCGCTTACCATACTTTCTATTTCTGCTAAAACAAATTTTGCTGTCATAGAAATGGGTGCTAATCATCAGAAAGAAATAGAATTTTTATGCAGCATTGCATCTCCTGACTACGGATTAATTACGAATGTCGGTAAAGCTCATCTTGAAGGTTTTGGAGGATTTGAAGGAGTGAAAAAAGGTAAGGGTGAAATGTACGAGCATCTGAGTGGTGCCGGAAGAACAGCATTTGTAAATGCAGACAATGATCTGTTAGGAAAAATGGCAGAAGAATATAAACCATCATGTGTAGTTTCTTATGGAACGAAAGATAAATCTTTTTGTCGAGGTGAATTAATTGCTACAGAACCAAATCTTAAAGTTTCATGGAAATGTGAAAGTGCTTTTGGTGAAATACAAACACAGATGATTGGCGCATATAATTTTGAAAATATTCTCAGTGCAATTTGCATTGGCAATTATTTCAGGGTGAAACCGGAAGATATTAATGAAGCCATTGCTGCTTATGTTCCGGATAACAGTCGTTCGCAAATTATTCAGCAAGGAAGCAATACAATTGTTTTGGATGCTTACAATGCAAATCCAAGCAGCATGGAAGCAGCATTAAGAAATTTTGAAGGCATGGAATCCAATTCAAAAGTAATTTGTCTTGGCGACATGGCAGAACTTGGCGATGATAGTGATACAGAACATAAGCGCATCATTGATCAGTTAAAGAAAATCGATTGTCGGTTATTAATTCTGGTCGGCAAAAATTTTGGCACTTTTGCAAATGATATCAGATGCTTGCACTTTGAAAATTCTACACTCGCAGCTGAATATTTCAAAAACAACATGCCGACAGATTCTTTGATTCTCGTAAAGGGTTCGAGGAGTTCGAAGATGGAGGTTGTTTTTTCTGTTTAGTAATTGAATTTCGGATTTCGGATTCGGGATTTCGGATTGGGCAGTCAGCTTTATAGGAAACAATCGCCTTTTAATCGCCCGCCCAATCCGAAATCCGAAATCCGCATTCCGAAATTCTCGCTTTGCATTTCGCATTCCTACTTTCGGATATCTTTCCTGAATCTCCCCCAAACCCCCTTCGGCTTCGATTCTTCATCATAATATCCATAGCCCTGATAGCCGTAGCTGTAGCCATAACCATATCCATAGCGCTGATTATTGCCGGCATCATTTAAAAGAATACAAAGATTTTTTAATTTGCCTTGGGTGTAATAAGTATTGATGGTTTTAATATATTCTTTCTTCGAATAATTTTCGCGGAGGATAAAAATATTGATGTCTGCAATATTCATCAGCATCATGGCATCACTTACAATTCCTACCGGTGGCGTATCGATGATGATGTAATCGTACATCGTACGAAGTTCATTCATCAACGTAGTAGTTTCTTTTTTTGCTAATAATTCTGCCGGATTTGGAGGAACGGGTCCGGCCGGAATAATATCCAAGCCGGGAACATTTGTTTTACAGATCACACTTTCTAATGTGCTTTTACCTATAAGATAAGTGCTGACTCCAATATCATTATTCACGCCAAGGTCCTGCACTAACTGAGGTTTACGCAAATCCATTCCGACGATAATCACTTTGTGACTTTGAAGAGAAAGGACTGCTGCAAGGTTTAAGGTTGAGAATGATTTTCCTTCCCCACCAACGCTTGAAGTTATCAAAACAATCTTGTGTTCTTCTGATAAACCGAAGAACATCAGATTAGCACGGATAGAACGGAAAGCTTCTGCAATCGATGATTTTGGTTTTGTAGAAACAACTAATCGTTCACCTGAATTGTGATGACCGACAACACCGATGATAGGAGTCTTTGTAAGTTTTTCAATATCGTCACGATTGCTGATTGTGTTCCGGATATAACTTTGAAGCAAGATGATGATCAATGGCACAATGAAAATAAGCATAAGTGTGATAATTGCCACTGCTTTTCTGTTGGGGATGACGGGGATGTCATTTACAG
>CAYHCU010000387.1:0-2799 GCA_964355035.1 uncultured Flavobacteriales bacterium
CAGGCAAACCCGGATTAAGTCGCAACTTTGTTACGCGATTTGCAATAGAGAGATAAACTCCTTTTGAAATATCCTCTACGCTGAGGCCTTCAATGAGCCATTTCATAATCTCTGTTTTTGCAAATACAGTACAAAAACTATTTAACTCATTTTTGCTATTACTTCGTGCGGCAAGCAGACTCATTTCACTTAAATTCAGATCAGCGCGTTCAGCGATCTCAGTTATAAAAGAACCTGTTCCGGCTGCACATTTATCATTGAGGAAAAAATTCTCAACCCTGTCGCTGCTATCTACATGAATGACTTTAATATCTTCACCGCCGATATCGATAATATTTTTGGCTCCCTTATAAAAATGAGAAACTCCTTCTGCTGCACAGTTAATTTCTGTTTTAACAAAATCGGCATCGGTAAAGAATTTCCTTCCGTAACCGGTTGCACAACTTGCTTTGATTTCAATTTCTGATTTCACTGCACTTAACACATGGCGAATTCCGATCTTATCACGGTTCAATGTTTTAAGTGCTAATTTGTAAACGATATTTGAAGCGCTGTCAATTACAACAAACTTTGTGTAAGACGAACCTAAATCTACGCCCAGGTAATAATCAGCTACGGGAGATTGGTCAGCATTGAGAATCAAACCACTTCCGATTTTTACTTTCTGCTTCCCATTGACTTTTTTTCCCAGCTGAGAAGGATCAAGTGATTTCATAAAAGAAGATTCGTTGCGCATCGTCATTGCTTTCACCATATTCGTAAAAGCAAGATTGAGCGGTGTGCGGATGTAATGCTTTCTGCCATACTCCACAATTTTTCCGTTCATGAAATCAATCTCTGTAGGTCTGTTGTTAATTAAATCAACAGCGAGAGAAGGAAAATGATCTCCTGCTTTTTTCAGGTAACGCATACATTTGCGGATAAACTCATCCTCAAATTTTATTTTTTCCGCTTCAGCTACTTCAACTGCTTCTTCGATCACCTGCTCGACTAACTCGACTGTATCAGGAAATTCCATTGCTTCTTTAATGGTCAATTTTCCTATTCCACACAAAGCGCTTAATGAAGAATTCAATATATTTTTCTCCCAGACTTGCTTAAGGATTTCAAAAGACGATAAAGGCTTTGTGGTTAAGTCAACTTTCGTAAGAGCATCACTTAACTTTTGTACAACCTCTTTTTTCGAATCGTCAAGGGAAGCAATATAGTTCGGAGGATTAAAAAATGTAACCTTTGCAATATGTGGTGCATTTAGATTTCCTGCGAAATTAAGAACCATGCGCATTGTTTTGCTCTCACCGACACCTGCAGCAAAAGCCTTCTCTACATCAAGTCCATTCTGAGCACATATAAATAGTGTATCATTGAAATTATTATAGACCATCTGCTCTACGAAAGCAGGAGTTTGATATCCTTTTATGCAGGCAAAAATTATTGCAGGCTGAAACCCTTTCAGATCACGGATGTCGGTATAAATATTTTCGAAAGATGCCTGCTTCTTTATTGCGCCTTCTAACTTAATTCCTTCTCTTCGGATTAAATTAACTTTTACCTTATCAAAATCGCAAAGAGCAACATCATAACCTGCTTCTTTCAGGTGAACAGCGAGAATGAGTCCTACCGGGCCTAAACCTACAACTGCAATTTTTTCGGGAGTGGAATCCATGTTTGACATTTTCGTTTTAAGCTTTAACTTTAAAACTCTCTAATTGCTCAAGGAAGGTTTCGATCTTTGTGATGTTTTGTCCTTCGGAGAAAAATCTAAGGTCGCACAAATCACCTTCTACTACCAGGTAGGGAACATGTGTCTCTTCTTTCAGTCGTTGAGGCAAACCAAATTTCGCATTTGAATTATTGAAACATGTTTTCGAGTCGTGATAAATAATTCCATCGCATGAAAATTCATTTAACCATCCTTTCAATATTTCGCTTTTTGCTTTTTCACTTCTGTTGATAAAGATTTTTGTATACGCAAGAGCGCAGGATCCAAATGGATCGCTTTCATCAAAATCATCAAAGATCCAGCTATTGCAGTACGTTGAAGCAACTACTGTAGTATTGTTCTGAGTAAAAAGATCGGATAGCATTCTGATCTTTCCCCATATTGGCATTCCTTCCCAGAATATTCGGGACTTTTCTTTCTGAACAACACCAATACTTTTTGAAACATATTCTTCAAGCTCTTTGAGAAGAACACTGTAATAATTTTTAGCAATTTCTGTTCCACGCAAAACCACAATTGGCCCCATGTGAATGACTCCGTCAAAAAAACTAAGCGGTGCAGGTGAAGCTTTTGCTGTTCCAAGAACTTTTTGCCAAAGTATAGTTGCTTCTTTACTTAAACGTAAGGTGTCGCGGAAAGCATCGATATCGAACTTCCTTCCTGAGGCTTGTTCGCAAATTGGAATAATACTCTTATGTTGAAGTACCACTAAATCAATTTCAGCTTGTGTCACTTCGTTCAAATGTCGTGGAGGATGAATTCCCGCAATCGGACAATTAAATTCTTTTGCAAAATAATTAAACCAGTCTTCAACTTCACGACATTGGTTGGTGTTATAAACGATAAGATCAGGTTTCGGAATTCCTTGCAGACCATAGTGAGATTGCAATGGAGTTTTACCACTCAGATAAGACCCGATGTCACTTGTTGTGTAAGAACAAATGTGATTCGAGTAACCCAGCTTACCGGCTTCAGGAATGAGATCAGTTGCTGCGCGGGTTGCCCCAAGCAATGCTCCGTGATTCTCCGGAAAATAAACATAAAAACCAAATGACCGTAGCAATTCTCACAGTCCT
>CAYHCU010000388.1:0-2798 GCA_964355035.1 uncultured Flavobacteriales bacterium
TTAGGAGAGACTGCAATTTAAACTTGCGCAAAGATAAAAATATTGTAATACGATGAGTTTCTTACATTTATGAGGTTTTGAACAATTTAAACGGTATTTAATAACATACCAGGAGCTATTCTTTGATTTTGTTTTAAAAACTCAATTTTCTTTTTAGGATGATTTATGAAGTTAACCGCTTCTTTCATTATTTTTCTACCTTCGCAGGCACTAAAATTTCTTTGAATCCATGAATTATCAGCGCATTAATAATCTAGTAGGTTGGTTAATTTTTCTAATCGCCTCGTACACTTTCATTTCTACCATCGAACCGACAGGCAGTTTCTGGGATTGTGGAGAATTTATTGCCACAGCGCACAAACTTGAAGTGGGTCATCCTCCGGGAGCTCCATTCTTCTTAATGCTTGCAAGAGTTTTTATTCTCTTTGCCGGTGACAATGTGAAAATGTTCCCGATAATGGTGAACACAATGTCTGCTCTTATGAGCGCTTTTACAATATTATTTTTATTCTGGACAATCACTGCACTAGCTAAAAAGCTAATTACAAAAAATGCTGCAGAACTTACAACAGATAAAATTTTCGCTATCATGGGAGCAGGAGCAGTTGGTGCTTTAGCGTATGCTTTCAGCGATTCATTTTGGTTCTCTGCTGTTGAAGGTGAGGTTTATGCCAGCTCGTCTTTCTTCACTGCCATTGTAGTGTGGGCCATGTTTAAATGGGAAAATGCTTCTGAAGAACCTCACAACCTGCGTTGGTTAATACTCATTGCATACTTGATGGGTCTTAGTATTGGAGTCCATTTATTGAACTTGCTTACCATTCCGGCTCTTGCTTTTGTATATTACTTTAAAAGATATACAATTTCAACGAAAGGAATTATCTACACTGCAATTGTTGGAACTGCAATTTTAGGATTTATTCAATATGGAATCATTCTTGAAATGATTTCATTAGCAGGTACAATTGATTTATTATTCGTCAACGGCTTAGGTATGCCGTTTGGAACAGGTATCGTAATTTATGGCCTGATAATTATCGGATTTTTATTTTGGGCATATCGTTATACACGCAAAAAAAATATGCCGGTTTGGAATACTGCTGTGCTTTGTGTGTCATTCATACTAATAGGTTATTCTACCTTCGCTCAAATTGTAATTCGTTCTTTGGCAAATCCACCATTGGATGAAAACAATCCTGAGAATGTATTTAATTTTAAATCTTACCTAAATCGTGAACAATATGGTGAGCGTCCTTTATTCTATGGGCAATACTACAATGCAAAAGTAATTGACCAGAAAGAAGGCGATATGAATTATGCCAAAATTGATGGTTCCGATAAATATGTGGAGGCTGGTCGTCATATTACTCCGATTTATGAAGCAGATAAAACAACTCCCTTCCCGCGCATGTGGAGCAATCAACCCAATCATATCAATGAATATAAAAAGTGGGCTGATATAAAAGGTGATCGTACTCCAACTTTCGGAGAGAATTTAAAATTCTTCTTTGTTTATCAATTAGGAGAAATGTACTGGCGCTATTTCATGTGGAATTTTGCCGGAAGACAAAATGACCTTCAAGGCCCCGGTGGAATTACAAAAGGAAATTGGATTAGCGGTGTTCAGGCAATTGATGAATTTCGCTTAGGCCCGCAAGACAAACTTCCGGAAGGAATGAAAAACAACAAAGCCAGAAATACTATGTTTTTCCTTCCGTTCATTCTTGGTATTATTGGAATGATCTATCATTATTCACGCGATAGTAAAGACGCTTGGGTAGTGATGTTGCTTTTCTTCTTTACAGGAATCGCTATTGTGATTTATTTGAACGGAGGTCCGCAACAACCACGTGAACGTGATTATGCCTATGCCGGGTCATTTTATGCCTTTGCAATATGGATAGGTATTGGAGTACTCTCCATCTATGAATTCTTAAAACGAAAAATAAACGGCACCGCTGCTGCTTCAATTGCAACAGTAATATGTTTAGTTGCTGTTCCTGCTGTCATGGTAAAAGCAGAATGGAATGATCATGACCGTACTAACCGATATACTTCGCGTGACTTTGCTACTGATTACCTGAACTCCTGCGAAAAGAATGCTATTATTTTTACAAATGGAGATAACGATACATTCCCTCTTTGGTATGCTCAAGAAGTTGAAGGAGTAAGAACGGATGTTCGTGTGATCAATCTAAGCTTATTAAATACGGATTGGTATATCGATCAATTAAAACGCAAGTACTACGATTCAGAGCCGATTGATATTTCATGGGCATCTGACAAATACAATTTAGGTAAGCGTGATTATCTTCCTTTCTATGATCGTGGTGTTAAAGGCTCTGTTGAACTGAAAGAGTTGGTGGATTTTATGGGTAGCGATAAATCCGATGCGAAAGCAAGAACAAACAGTGGTGAAGAAATTAATTATTTCCCTACAAAAAATATTCGCTTAACAATTGATTCTGCTGAAGTAATGGCCAATGGTGTTGTTTCTCCTGAAAATGCAGGTAAAATTGTAAAAGCTATGGAATGGTCAATTGGTGGAAGCTATCTGATGAAAAATGATCTGATGATTCTTAACATCCTTGCAAATAATCACTGGAAACGCCCGATTTATTTTGCAACCACAGTTGGATCTGATAATTATATGAACCTAGAACCTTACTTCCAGTTAGAAGGATTGGCGTACCGTTTAGTGCCAATCAGAACGGATGTAGGTCAGAATGAAATTGTACCGGGACGTGTTGAAACCTCAAAAATGTACAACAACGTCATGAACAAATTTGTTTTTGGAA
>CAYHCU010000389.1:0-2785 GCA_964355035.1 uncultured Flavobacteriales bacterium
AAATAAATTATTTCCTACTGATATTGGAATGGTGGTGAATGATTTTCTTGTAGCGAATTTCAAACAGATACTTGACTACAATTTCACTGCATACGTAGAAAAAGAATTTGATGATATTGCCAATGGAGATTTACAATGGCAAAAAATGATCACAGAGTTTTACGGACCATTCCACGGAACCGTAGTGACAACAGAAAAAGATGCAGAGAGAGCTTCCGGTGAAAGAATTTTAGGAAAAGATCCGGTCTCAGGTTTAACATTGTTAGTTCGTGTGGGTAGATTTGGTCCAATGGCTCAAATCGGAACACCTGACGAAACAGAGAAACCACGTTTTGCAAAACTTAGGGCAGAACAACGCTTAGATCAAATCGGTTTTGATGATGCTATGGAGCTTTTCAAACTTCCGCGGAATTTAGGTCCTTATGAAGATCATGATGTAAATGTTGCAATAGGAAGATTTGGACCTTATGTTCGTCTGAATGATTTCTTTGTTTCAATGAAAAAAGAAGACGATCCATATACAATTACATATGAACGCGCAGTGGAGTTAATCGAAGAAAAGCGAAAAACTAATGCCGAGCGAATCATTATGACATTTGACGAAGACCCTGAGGTTCAGGTATTAAATGGACGTTGGGGACCTTACATTGCCTACAAAGGTCGAAATATCAGAATACCTAAAGATCGCGATCCAAAGTCGTTTAATTTGGTTGAAATTCACGAATTAGCAGAAAAAACGCCAATTGCAAAGAAAGGCAGATTCGGATTCGGGAATAAAAAGGCAGGTGCTCCATTTAAAAAAGCATTTGTTCCAAAGAAAGCCGCTGCAGCAAAGAAAGTAGCAGTTAAACCCGCTCCCGAAGTCAAAGCAACACCAACTAAAAAGACGGCAGTAAAAAAATCTGCTCCCGTTAAAAAAGCAGCGCCTGTTAAAAAGGTAGCAGTGAAGAAGAAGGTAGCGGTTAAGAAGAAATAAGTTTTAAGTTCAAAGTTCAAAGTTCAAAGTTGCGGTCTGCAAGTTTCGAGTACGAAATATTTTGGGTTAAAAGCTCACAGGGTTCAAAGAGTTTAAGGAATAATCGGAGGAAAACTTTGAACTTTGAACTTTGAACTTTGAACAACGAATCACGAACAAAACACCAAATCCCCAATTCATGGACATCTCCATTTTCTTCGACCCACTTGATTCAATAAGATTCGGGAGTTACGAAGATCAAAAATCGGCTTTAGGAAATGTGGTTACGCGTTTTTTAGAAGTTGACAAATTTCCGTCTTTTGAAGGAGTGAACATAGCTATTTTCGGAGTGGAGGAAGATCGTGGTTCAGTGCGGAACGATGGATGCTCACAAGCACCTGATGTTATCCGAGAGAAATTGTATGCACTTAAAGTTGCAGGTTATTCTTACTCAATTGTTGACCTTGGAAATTTGAGAGTTGGAGAGACCTTGGCAGATACATATGCTGCAGTAACTACGATTATGGTTGAGCTATTAAAAGAAGGCGTTTTGCCTGTGCTCTTAGGCGGAAGTCAGGATCTTACGTTTGCACAATATGTGGCGTACCAGAAACTGGAAGAAACCATTAACATTGCTAGTGTTGATGCTTCCTTTGATTTAGGGTCCACGGAAGATAAAATTAATTCCAATTCGTATTTAGGAAAAATTGTTTTGCATGAACCGAATTTCCTTTTCAATTTCAGTAACATCGGTTATCAAACTTATTTTGTTGGTCACGATCAAATTGAATTAATGGAACGTCTGTTCTTTGATGCTTATCGTTTAGGCCAGGTTCGGTCAGACATGGAAGAAGTTGAACCAATTGTCCGTAACGCAGACATTCTCTCTTTTGATATAACTGCAATCCGTCAAAGTGATGCACCCGGAAATTGCAATGCAACACCCAATGGGTTTTATGGCGAAGAAGCCTGTAAAATTGTTCGTTATGCCGGCATGAGTGATAAACTTACTTCATTCGGAATTTATGAAATCAATCCACTTTTCGATAATCACGACCAAACATCACATCTCGCTGCGCAGATGATCTGGTATTTAATTGATGGTTATTATAATCGAAAAAAGGATGTGCCATTAAAAAACAAATCAGGTTTTGTTAAATACAGAGTACCCATAAAAAAAGATGATCAGGAAATTGTTTTTTACAAAAGCAGCAAGAGTGAAAGATGGTGGATGGAAGTTCCGTATCCAAGTAATAAAGTGCGCTATCATCGTCATCATTTAGTGCCATGTTCATATAAAGATTACGAAACAGCTTTACGAGAAGAGATGCCGGAAAGATGGTGGCAAGCGTTTCAGAAGATCGCTGTTTAAAAGTTAAAATTCAAAAGTTAGAAGTCAAAATTTCGAATAGGAGGAATTCTGTCAAATGGAGGTTTTTTTGACTTTTGACTTCTAACTTCTAACTTTTGACTTTCAACTTTTAACCTCCAACCTTTCCCCCCTAACCTCATTTTAACCGACAAACTCTGACCTAAAATCATTGACCTCCAACTTCATTTAAGCGCTAACCTTTGACTTCCCCTATAGAAACGAGAAACATTTTATAGACCTTGTCGTTAAACCTTGATATTCATGAAAGAAATTAACAATCAACAGGTCAAAATAATTTTGTTTTTGGATTTAATTTTTCATTACTTTACCCGCTCCAAAAGCTGAAAAACTAACCCACAAGCAAATAAACACTGTTCTAACGATGCGTAAAAATTTTACGATTACATTTTTTTGCCTTTCCTTGCTAGTATTGAAGGTTTCTGCGCAGCAGGATCCTC
>CAYHCU010000390.1:0-2784 GCA_964355035.1 uncultured Flavobacteriales bacterium
CGGAGGAAAAATTAGCTGCAATAGAAGGAGTAAGATTAATTGGGACTGCTAAAGAAAAGGCAAGTCTGATTTCTTTTGTAATTGATGGATTGAATGCTCTTGACGTCGGAATGTTTCTGGATACGATGGGAATCGCTGTACGTACAGGTCAGCATTGCACAGCTCCGGTAATGACTCAATTTTGTATTCCCGGAACAATTCGCGCATCATTTCTATTCTATAATACGTTCGCTGAAATTGACAGTTTAGTAGAAGGCGTAAAGAAGTCCATAAAATTATTGAAACAGTAAAATGAAAATTGAAGAAATAGAAAAATCGATCGTAGAGGATTTTGCGCTGTTTGATGAATGGTCGGATAAATACCAATACATCATTGAATTGGGTCAAAAACTTTCACCATTAGACGATAAATATAAACTCGACGAAAATCGAATCAAAGGATGTCAAAGTAGCGTTTGGTTACATGCTTATAGTGACAACGGAAAAGTGTTTTTTGAAGCGGATAGCGATTCTACTTTTGTAAAAGGTGAAATTGCTCTGCTGGTAAATGTTCTGTCCGGTCAAAATCCTAAAGATATTGTTGACGCAGATTTAAAATTCGTCGATGGAATTGGTTTGCGTGAACACATTGCAGTAACACGCGCAAACGGACTTTCCTCAATGATAAAGCAAATGAAATTATACGCCTTGGCGTTTGACTCCAAAGAATCGGCATGACAGAAAATAATCCAACATCAGTATCTCACGAAGGTCATCCTGTGAAAACATTTCGTGAACGCGTGATTGAAACATTGAAAACATGTTACGATCCTGAAATCCCTGTCGATATCTACGAGCTTGGATTGATCTATGAAATCATCGAACTTCCCGGAAATGATTTGCATATTAAAATGACACTGACTTCACCTGCATGTCCTGTGGCAGAAACGTTACCCGTCGAAGTAGAAAATAAATTAAAAACCATGCCCGATGTCAACAATGCGAAAGTTGAAATCACTTTCAATCCACCATGGGAGAAAGATATGATGAGCGAGGAAGCGAAATTGGAATTGGGAATGTGGTAAGGGTTAGTTGACAGTTGAAAATGGATAGTTGATAATCGATAGCGAATATGGTAACAGTTGAAATTAGCAGAAAAAACTTTGAACTTTGAACCTTGAACTTTGAACAAGGAATAAAACACAAAATTTCAATTAGCAGATAATGGATTCAATTCAAAACAAAGTCACCGAAAGCGGTCTCGTCACCATTAACCTGGAAGATTATTTTCCGGAGGGTGAGCGTATGCTTTTTGATTTGAAGCCATGGTTGTTTGAAGAATTAATCCTTCGCGAAAAAGATTTTCGCGAAAATTTAAAATCACACGACTGGACACAATACCAAAGTAAATTTGTTGCTGTAATTTGTTCAGCAGATGCAATTGTTCCGGCATGGGCTTTTATGTTACTTTTTTCGCATATGGAACCATTTGCAAAAAAAATTGTTTTTGGTGATTTGAAACGTTTGGAAGAAGAAATTTTTGAAGATGTAATTTCTGCAATTGACGCGGAATCATTCCGCGATCAGCGATTGATCATTAAAGGTTGCTCGAAAAAGGAAATACCTCTCTTTACTTATTTTGCCTTAACAGCAAAACTTCGCCCTGTTGCAAAAAGTATTATGTATGGTGAGCCGTGTAGTACGGTGCCGATATATAAGAGAAAATAATTTTTTATAAATTTTACTTGGGATTAGGTCATCCCGAAATTGAGTCATTTATCGATTTTTGAAGTTCCGCACTTTATCATTACATTTGATTTCCTAAACCCTAACCCTATGAAAAAATCGGTACTTCTTAGTTTAATTGTATTGTTTATAAATTCATTTCGTGCAACAGGCCAATGCTCGTTTACTTATACGTTATCCGGAAATGAAATCGTTCTCAATTATAATAACACACTTTCTCCTTTTTTTAATATTGATAGTGTAGTTATTGATTTCGGTGAAGGAAGCCCGGTTCTTGAAGCAAATATCCCTGCCGGTTCTTCTTTCGCATTTAGTTCGCCGTACACCTATTCAAATATCGGAGTATTTGTTGTTTGTATATATGAATACACTTCATGGGGTGGTTCTCCGCAATCCCCTTGTATGCATTGTGATACTATTACGGTTACCAATGTTGGCGTCTCAGCCCTGAAGCAAAACACATTGAATTTTTATCCTAACCCGGTAGCAAATAGCTTGTCGGTTATTTTACCGGATCATTCTGGTGCTATGTTGTTACAACTAATTGACGCTACTGGAAGAAAATTATGCAATATTAATCTACCCGCTTCTAAAACCGGAACGTTTCAACTTGATTTAAACAATTATTCAAAAGGTATTTACTTGTTGAACATTGTTACTTCTGAAAAAAATTATTCCTCGCGATTGATAAAAGAGTAGAGGTTTTTGAATGTTACTTTTGATGTGAATAAAAAGCCAAGGGGGATCAAATTCTAATCACTTTTGACACTATTTTTATCCAATGAATTTCGAAGAAAATTATCCCATTCTCAAAAGAACAGATCTTGTTGAATTAACAGAAAAGTTTGGTAATCCGCTATATGTTTATGATGCAGATACGATCAAAAGGCAATATGAACGCCTTACAAAAGCATTTAGCAATGTTTCGTTGAAGATAAAGTATGCCTGCAAAGCTCTTTCGAATGTTCAAGTGCTTAAATATTTGAAAGGACTTGGAGCAGGATTGGATGCTGTTTCAATAGAAGAGGCCATGATTGGATTGCAAGCCGGATTCGCAAA
>CAYHCU010000391.1:0-2759 GCA_964355035.1 uncultured Flavobacteriales bacterium
GCGGGTTCTTAACTCAATGGGTATTAAATTTTTATACACTAACTAAATGACATTGCCCCAATGCTGACCACGAACTTCCATTCCATGAAGCAATGTGGTTTGCGGGAACACCACCTGCACTGAGAAACAAGCCACCTGCAATTAAATTACCATTGTAGTTAGTAAATGAATATACGATATTGGAAATTCCACTTCCTAAAGCTGACCATGTTGTGCCATTCCATTTTGCAACATGATTTGCACTTACTCCACCGGCTGCAGTAAAAAAACCTCCCACTATCAATTGATTATTGTACACTGTCATCGCCATTACCTGGCCTTGTGTTCCCACGACACCCGTTCCTAAACCAGCCCATCCTGCACTGGTCTTTTCAGCTATGTAATTAAGAGGAACTCCATCTGCATCTGTAAAATATCCACCTACTATTAAGTGATTATTATAAATTGCAAATGACGTAACAATGCTACCCATATCACCAAGATCATTCAGCCATTGTGTGCCATCCCAAATTGCAATAAAGTTCATCGGAATACCGCCAGCGATGGTAAACTCTCCACCAACATATAACAACCCATTCAAAACAATTAAAGCATTTACTTTACCATTAACACCCAGACCTAACGCCGACCAGCTTGAGCCATTCCAGCGAGCAATGTGATCTGCACTTACACCCCCTGCAGTTGTAAATTTCCCGCCAACAATTAAATCACCGTTATATACAACTGAGGAATATACCCAATCATTCATTCCTCCTGTACCAACAGATGACCATGTTTGAGAATACAATTGAGAAGTACAGAATAATGTGATTACAATTATTCCAATAATAAATCCTGAGTAGAATTTGATTCTTTGCCCAATTTTTTTCATTTAATATTTTTTTTACGAGTGCGCAGCTTCGATAAATTTGTCCTTAGAAAAGCAGAAAGAAATAATTATTAGGACGTAATAAAGGTAACAAATCTGTAGAGAAAATTAACTAATAACAATGATATTCTGTTGTCTCAAAAAAGAACTCTTGGCAAAAAAAACAAGTCGAATCCCTCAATAAAAGCTTATTTATTGGACTTTTTATCCATTTCGAAATTCTTTTTTTTAAACTATGACAATCATCATGTTGAACAAAAGGGGTATTAAAAATTATAAACTTTGCAAATACCGGATAAACAGTGAGACGATTTCTGCTTCTTTTTCCTGCTTCTTTAAATTCCCACCTATGATTTTCGGCTACTAACCAATACCAAAAGGACTATCACATAATTCGAGCAATAGTGTAAATTTTTCTTTCTAGCTTTAGAGTACGTCTTCTCTAATCGAAAATAAAATGAAACTTTCAAAACAAAAGATACGACAAGGTCTCCTGGTTTATTATCTCATTGGATTTATCAATGTAATATTTGCACAGCCCAACACTTTTCTTAAAACATACAATGCCGGAAACAACGGCTATGCTGTCCGAGAAGTGAATGGCGTTTCTTACGTAGCTGCCGGTGGCACAGATTTCTACTACAACTTTCAGTGGTTTACTATGTCTCCTATTGTTTCAACTAATATTCAATTGATAAAGACAAGTACTGACGGAACATTGGTCTGGGAGAAAATATTCAACTACCCGGGTTTTCGCACACTTGCCACATGGATGGAACATACACAAGACAATGGCTATATTATTACCGGTCGCGCTAATCATGAATTAGCATGGCCACCTGATAGCAATGATATTGTTTTACTCAAAACAGATGCAAACGGTGACATTCAATGGTCAAAAATATTTGACACCGGAAAAGACGAACTTGGTTATTGCGTACAACAAACAACCGATGGAGGATATATTGTTTCTGCTTTTCATGATGCAGTTCCAACGAGTCTTACAGGGAACACCTATGCACTACTCATCAAAACGGATCTGAACGGAAATATTTTGTGGGAAAATAAATATCAATTCGCCGTTCGCGATCTTGATACAGGCGAATCTTTCCCTTGGGTGGTGCGCCAGACAGCAGATGGAGGATATATTTTGGTTGGTACTACAGCGAACACTCAAGCTGCAGATGTGTATGTAATTCGAGTGGATAGCTCCGGCAATGTGCTATGGGCGAAATCATATGATCACGATAACAGTATGCTTCGTTTTTCTGTCGGACTGGATATTATTGAATGCCTGTCGGGTGATTTTGTTATTGCAGGTTCTATGGATAAAGATCAATCCCTAAATCAATACAATTATCCATATATTCTGAAGATCAGTGATACAGGAGCACTTGTGGATGAAAGATTTTACGATTCTGCACCTTCTCAATTATTTCAGAGTGGATTTTCCTCTGTAGAACAAACACCGGATGGTGGATTTTTCTTCACCGGTATGGGTGGCTATGGTGGATTTGGAATGCAAGCACAACTACTGAAAACAAATTCAAATTTTGACATGGAATGGTCGCGCTCTTATACTAACGATGGTGTAGCAACAATGGGTTCACGTTCCGGTCGGACAACAAGCGATGGATGTTATATTTTTACCGGCAAAAAAATTGCTGCCGGAACAGGTGAAACCGCTGAGTTGAATATCAGCATGAAGGAGAGCACGAAAGTACTTGATCAAGTGGTGGTTAGCGCCGGGCGCTATGAACAGAAATTGTCCGACGTCACGGTATCGATGGAGGTGGTAAAAGCCCGTCAGCTATCCAACCAGAATGCCACCTCGTTGGATATGATCCTCGAGAAAACATCGGGTATAAATATTCTCGATGGCCAGGCAAGC
>CAYHCU010000392.1:0-2756 GCA_964355035.1 uncultured Flavobacteriales bacterium
ATAAAGCCAAAGGCTAGTGTATTCTTTGAATTAATTTTTTTATTAAAACTATAAGAGAAAGAGTATTTTACTTCTGAAGAATTATTTCCATAGCGTTAAATTTTATTTTCTTTATTGCTGTAAAGACTATCAACAGAAACAATATTCTGTGTACCGGAAGCAGAAACAGTAATATTCTGACTTGTATTTTCATTGAAAAAGAGTTTATGAGTCAACCCAATAACGCCCATATTAGAACGAAAATACGTGTCTTCAGCAAAACCGCTAACAGTGAAATCGCCCTCCTTCTTATCTTTATCTAATAATTCGATATAACTTTTTCCACCAATTCCAAAGAGAGAAAATCTGCCATGCTTTATACCTGTAGGAACATCAATCTTAAATGATAAATCTTGATATTGCGGAATTGAACTGTAACCAAATTTAATTCCCATATCGTTCAATAAACCTAACGTAGAATAACGATAGTTCGCCAGGTAGGAAGCTTTTTTATTTTTTCCAATCGGACCTTCTGCACCGACCTCAAATCCATTGAAACCTACTTGTCCCATGAATTCATTTTTGTCGCTATTTCCTCTTCGCATTTTCAAATCAAATGCACCGCTTATTGCATTTCCGTACTCAGCAGGAAATGCCCCGGTCATAAAATCTGAATTGTCGAGTAAGTTGTTATTTAGAATACTAACCGGACCGCCTGTTGTTCCTAGCGAACCAAAATGATTTGGATTTGGAATGTTTATTCCGTCTAATCGCCAAAGCAAACCTGTAGGGCTATTTCCTCTAATGACGACATCATTTCGAGCATCACCAGCAACAGAAACCCCTGCAAAATTTGTTGCCATTCGTGAAGGATCACCAAGTGAGCCTGCATATCGTTTTGTTTCTTCAACAGAAAAGGAACGGGCACTTACTGTTGCCATTTCATTAATCGCTATTCGTTTATCATAGCCTGAAGAAACAACCACTTCTCTTAGATTATTGACTTGTTCCTCCATTTCAAAATTGATCACAAGCTCTTTGCCTGCATCCAAAATTAAATTTCTAATCACTACAGGAGAATATCCCATCAACATTGCTTTAATAGAAATTCTTCCAATTGGTAAAGCCTTTAATAAAAAATGTCCCTCTATATCAGTAGTGGTTCCAATACTTTTGGTTGAATCCAATATAATAACAGTAACTCCCGGAACGGGCGAGTGAGATTGTTGGTCGACGATAACGCCTCTTAAATTTTGAGTACTGGTCTGTGCGGATGAATTATTCAATATGAAACTCGTCAGAAACACAAATGCAGAAATGATAACTTTATTCATTGCAGTAATTTTAAGGCAAGATTACTTATGAATGGTTAACTGTCAAAAGGAATTATTATGAGTTGTAGAAAAAGGTGGATGAGTTGTAAAAAAATCAATTCCGTAGAACAGAAACAAATTTTAACGTTATTTTTCCCAAGAGGCCAATACTGTTTTCTTTGCTAACAACATCCTCAAATACTCTTTCTCTTCGACAAAAGTCATATTCATAATTTCCTTACTTAACTGATCGCGGATTTCACGCATGACTTTTACAGAATCAAAATTTGATTCTTGTTTATTTGGCTTAGTTTTCATAATTCTAATATTTCTTTTGGTGTTCTAATTTCTAGAATGGCGAAATTATTTTTTAGATTTACAGAATTGTACCCTCTGATTCGTTTTAAGTTCACTATGTGCTTAAAATTCCAGCTTACAAGGACATCAACTTTATTGATTGTAGCTATTGCGATGTGCTGGCAGTCTGCTTTACTAGTTGCACCAACAACTTGTTCTGCTATATATAGATCGGCCAATTTTTTTGCATCTTCAGTTAATTCAACTCTTTGAATTTGATTTTTAGAATACTTGTCCAAATGGTTTCGAACGTATTCCGGTGCACGGAGTAATTCCGCTTGCAATAGTTCTGAAACAATTAAAATGAATTCACCACTTTCAACTTTCTCAAAAAGTTCTCTTGTTGGTTCTTCAAATTCTTTATCGTAATAACCACCAACTACTGATGTATCAATATAAATCCTCATTGGAATATTATCTTATATTTCAACAAAGATATTGATAAAAATCGTAAACATATCTTCCAAATTTCAAAGGCGATTTTAATTAAATAAATGAAGTTTTTGGAAGTTCGATAAAAAATTAACCGTAAAATAAAAGAAGGTTGCCAATCGAGATTAGCAACCTTCTAAGTTTCTTAGTTTGCAAAATTATGCAAGCTTCACGTTGACTGCATTCAAGCCTTTTTTGCCATCCTGAACGTCAAACGTTACATTATCATTCTCGCGAATTTTCTGTGTAAGACCTGTTACATGAACGAAAATTTCTTGACCGTTCTCGTCTTTAATAAATCCGAAACCTTTTTGTTCGTTGAAGAATTTTACTACTCCGTTTTTCATTGTTTTGTTATTTAATTGGTTATTAGTTGTTATTGGTTTTGTTTTAAGAATATGGATGAGATTTTACAATCTCAATATTTTTTTTGATCAGTTTATTGATGTCCCGAATATAGGAAACTTCTTCTTGTGCACAAAATGATAATGCAGATCCTTTACTTCCTGCTCTACCCGTCCTACCGATTCTGTGAACATAAGTTTCAGCTTGCTCCGGAATTTCGAAATTAATTACATGTGTCAATTTGTCTACATCGATACCGCGTGAAGCGATGTCGGTTGCAACTAAAATGCGAATCGAGCGATTTTTGAAGCCTTTTAGTTCTCTTTCTCG
>CAYHCU010000393.1:0-2752 GCA_964355035.1 uncultured Flavobacteriales bacterium
TGGTAGCTGGTAGCTGGTAGCTGGTAGCTGGTAGCTGGTAGCTGGTAGCTGGTAGGGGATTTCTCATGGTGTTAGTTTTAAAGAATGTTAAATTATTTAATATGAATTGAGCCTTAACACAGAAAAGAAACATTCCCAAAACTAAAATTCAACCAATTAAAATTGCAACTTTCACTCTAAAATAACGAATCATTCACATGCAATTTAATCCGGCACTAACTCCACTTGCACTTTTGAGAAAACTTCTTTAAACAATAAATTCTTTGTCAAAGGTAAAAATTGGTTTGAATTATAAAAGGGATTTGGAAAATATTTTTTTAATTGCGGAATTCGCATTCCAAAATTCGCAACGCTAGACATGCTGTCGCTCAAAGAAACCCACGAGATCCTAAAAAGGATGACACACTAGCGAACTTTTAGGGAGTAGAGAAAGGTAAGGCTACGAGATTCCGTAGGAATTTACTGTACATTTATTTCTATACCTGAAAAGTTAAAAATGGCTTTACATTCACAGCAAATGCTGCAAGAATAAGGTAATTAATTTTCGAAATCCGGAATTCGAATTAAATAAGCTTGGTTCGAAATAAGTTCACACTGCTATTTCTCAATAAAAAAAGTAATTACCTTTTTTGCATCTGCAGTTTCGATGACGGCATAATACTTCCCACTAGTAAGGCAATCAATATTTTCCAGACGCATAACTGATGATGGTGTTTTAGAAAAGGATTTTTGTTCTGAAAATTGTTGTCCCTGATCATTTAATATTCTCACAGACACTTTTTCTCTTTCAATTCCGGACAATGACACAAAAACATTTTCTCCATTCGAGGAAGTAGGAAATAAATTTACAGTGGAATTTATTCCGTTTACAGTTTTTATTTCTGAGTAAGAAAATTGTCCATCATAGTCAACTTGAACTAATCGATAATAGACTAACTTTTTGGCCGGAGATTCATCCAGATAAGAATATTGATTCACTTGGGTAGCATTCCCTGCTCCTGCTTGTCGATGGATATCTTCAAATTCGGTTCCATTGTATGAACGTTGCACTTCGAAATAATCATTGTTTGTTTCGGATGAAGTTGACCAAAGCAATAAGTTACCGGCTTTTGTCCATTTGGCATCAAATGAGATTATTTGAATTGGAAGAGGATTTGATCCTCCTGTTGCATTAGCAAGAGCGAAAATTCCTGCAAATGTTGTGAAAGTATTTGAGGTAATAGTTCCCACATATGGTGAAGTTCCGGTTCCTCCTTCGTCGACCCAATTTGCACCTACTCCTTGCCCTACTCTTAAGTTATCTGGATCAGTTACGCCATCATCATTTCCATAATAAAGTTTCGCATATCCATTGGAGAAATTTTTAAATCCTGTTCTTACAAATTGCCAGTATCTCGTAATTGAAACGGAAGAAAGCGTAGCTGGAAGAATATATGATAATGCTGCTGCCGGTGAATTGACTACTCTTCCCCAATAATATGCTTGGCCTGCGGAACTGTGTTTCACATTGATCAATGCAGGCCTGTAAAATCCATCTGCTCCTATTGGAAAATTTAATGAAGTGGTACCATTTGTTGCAATATTCCTTTTCATCGGACCACTTACATAGGATGTTGAACTTCCAATCGGCACATTAGCATTATTCCCTGTGGTTAATAGATCTGTAGCTGTTGTATTTATCAATCCAATTGTTAATGTCAATTGTCCGTTGATCAAAATAGATGTATCAAGTGTCACATCCGCTGTATTATTAATTGTGAAATCCTGAAATTGTGTTACTGAACTTCCGCCAATCCGCTGCAATGTATCATCCTGAAAAATTACTTCACCTAAACGTTCTTCAAAATCACCATTATTTATAAAGGCATTATTATTAATACTTCCACGAATAGACATGTGCTTATTATCACCGGCTATACCGATAATTGATCTGTTGTCAAATTTGCAATGATTGTCGATTTGAAGACTTAATAGTTGATAATTCGCTGTGTTTCCTGAACCTGCTGAAGGATATAATTCTCCATTACTTACCCGGAAGTGAGGAGAGATTACTCCAGAATAAGGAGTAAAGCTAAATTTTTCATCATCTTCATCTGTATTGGAATTTCCAAATTGAACAATTCCACCAGTTGAATAAACAGTGCCATTTGTTCCGCAAATATCAAAATCAGACAAACTATATGAAGAAGAAACATTAGCTTGTTGAATTTCAATTATACCGCCATCCATTTCAAAAAAACTGTTGGCAACATTCGTTACTTTGAAACTTTCATAAACAGATGGATCTCCACCTGTTTGAACAACAACTCTACCACCTGTCATTTTGAATTGAAACGGTTCGGCTGTTGCAGTACTTTTACAAGTAATACTACCTCTAACTTCCAAATTTCCTGCTGTCACTTCTAAATATGGAATGCTGGTCCCATTTTGATCTGAAGCAATACCAGTGTTACCACCGGCAGACTTTCCTACAATACAACTTCCGCCATTGATATAAAGCGAACCTTGTAAGTACAAGTAATTTGCATTTGTTGCAAAATTCATTTCACCGGATGGAATTTTTATACAGGCATTTCCGGAAATTGTGGAATTTAAATTTGGGTTATACTCAAAAGTAGAAGAATTATTATGAATGTAAGTACCTGTTATTAAATTCAATGTGTTTCTGATTGCAGTCTCAAATGTTGTGCTTTGAATATCGAGTATACTACTTACATCAGTTTTTGATTCAGTAATATTGTAAAGGTCAAAT
>CAYHCU010000394.1:0-2748 GCA_964355035.1 uncultured Flavobacteriales bacterium
GAAAGTAAAAAAAGCGTTTTCAATTTCGGCAATGACGTATGAAGAAGCAATGGAAATGTCGCATTTCGGGGCAAAAGTTATTCATCCGCCAACCATTCAGCCGGCATTGGATAAAAAGATACCATTGGTGATCAAAAATACATTTAAACCAAAACATCCCGGAACATATATCTCTACGCAATCTTCCAGTCCTGAATTTCTAATCAAAGGAATTTCCTCGATCGATAATATTTCATTGTTGACAATGCAAGGAAGTGGAATGGTTGGTGTCGCAGGTATTTCTGCACGGCTTTTCAATTCATTATCACAAGCGAAAGTAAATGTGATCATGATTACACAAGGATCTTCTGAGCATACTATCAGTTTTGCAGTGAAGCCTGAAGATTCGCTCAAAGCTCAACAAGCGATTGAAGATTCTTTTCACTTGGAAATTCGGGCGCGTTTGATTCATAAAGTGCGGGTAGAAAAAGATCTGTCTATTGTGGCAGTGATCGGCGAGAACATGAGAAACACCCCAGGAGTTTCAGGTCGTTTGTTTCAAGCCTTAGGTAAAAATGGTATTAGCGTTGTAGCAACTGCTCAAGGATCATCTGAATTAAATATTTCTACAGTTATTCACCGTCATGATCTTGATAAAGCATTAAACTCTTTGCATCAGGCATTTTTCTTGTCTGATGTAAAAACACTTTCTGTATTTATTGTTGGAACAGGTTTGATCGGTAAAACTCTGATGAATCAAATTTCTAAACACAGGGATTATTTGAAATCTTCCCGTTCATTGGAAATTTCTATTGCCGGAATTTCTAATTCAAGGAAAATGATTTTTGATGTTGACGGAATTTCATCGAAGCGCTATGCAGAAAATATTGAGAAGGGCGAAACTGCCGATATGGTTCAGTTTGTTCAGGCTATGATTAATATGAATTTGCCCCAATCTATTTTCGTTGATTGTACATCCAGCGATATGGTCGTAAAACACTATGCAGAGATCATGGAAAATAGTATTTCTATCGTTACTCCGAATAAACTCGCAAATAGTGATACGTATAAGAATTATCTTAACCTCAGAAAAATTGCAGCTAAACGAAACGTTCGCTTTCTCTATGAAACGAATGTTGGAGCTGGTTTGCCTGTGATTAATACCTTAACTGATTTACTCAATAGTGGCGATGAAATCCGCCGTATCGAAGCTGTTTTAAGCGGAACATTATCTTTTATTTTCAATAACTTTAATGAAGGAACAGCCTTCAGTGATATTGTTAAACAAGCACAGGAAAAAGGATACACTGAACCGGATCCCCGCATCGATTTAAGTGGTAAAGATGTGGCAAGAAAATTATTGATCCTTGCTCGTGAAACAGGAATGAAAATAGAGATGAAAGATATTCAAATTGATTCTATACTTCCGCTGTCTTGTTTGAAAGCATCTTCTGTCCCTGCTTTTTTTGTGGAATTGAAAAAAAATAATCATTTATTCGAAGCAAGAAGAGCAAAGGCAGCGAAGAGTAACAAAGTACTTCGATTCATCGCAAGCTTAGATAATGGCAAAGCAAAAATCAGTTTGCAGGAAGTAGATTCATCTCATCCATTCTATAATCTCTCCGGAAGTGATAATATTATTTCATTCACAACTGAAAGATATTCCGATCGGCCGTTAGTTGTAAAAGGTCCCGGAGCAGGAGCAGAGGTAACAGCAGCAGGAGTTTTTGCAGAGATCATTAGTATCAGTAAATATTTTGAATAAAATTTATGGCAAAGAAAACAGAGAATAGTATTACCGTTTTTGCTCCGGCAACAGTTGCCAATATCGGCTGCGGTTTTGATGTAATGGGCTTAGCGATCAATGCACCGGGCGATGAAGTTCGCGTAGAATTTAATCGTTTGAAAGAAATTCGCATAAGAAAAATCACCGGCGATGGAGGAAAATTATCATTAGATGCTTTGAAAAATACAGCAAGTGTAGCTGTTCAGGCATTAATTGATGATCTCCACATTGATCAGGGTTTTGATATTTATATTCGTAAACGGATGCCTTTAGGTAGTGGATTAGGTTCCAGTGCAGCAAGCGCAGTTGCAGGAGTATTTGCAGCCAATGAATTGTTAGGTAGGCCTTATTCTCGTCGTGAATTGGTTCCTTTTGCAATGGAAGGGGAAAGAATCGCTTGTGGTTCTGCTCATGCAGACAATGTGGCTCCTTCAATGATGGGTGGCATCGTTTTGATTCGTTCCTACTCACCGTTGGATATTATCTCATTACCAATTCCAAAAAAACTTGTGATTGTCGTTGTACATCCTCAAGTAGAAGTCTTGACAAAGGATTCCAGAGCAATCTTACCGAAAAAGATAAGCATGGCTACAGGCATTTCTCAATGGGCGAATACCGCTGCATTAACTGCAGGCTTATATAGCAACGACTTTGATTTGATAGCCCGATCTGTTGTGGATCATGTTGCTGAACCATTTCGTGCTTCTTTGATTCCCAATTTTGACGACGTAAAAAGCGCAGCACTTTTTTCCGGCGCATTGGCATGCAGTATCAGTGGTTCCGGTCCGTCTGTAATTGCTTTAGCTGAAGGGCAAAATTCTGCAAAGGAAATTGCATATGCTATGCAACATCAATTCAAAAAAAATAATATTAAAAGTACATCATACATCTCTGTAGTTAATGCTAAAGGTGTAATTAAATTAAAAGTTTAATAATAATTTCGTGAAGTATTTTTCAACTAAAAATAAAACTAAAGCATATAG
>CAYHCU010000395.1:0-2724 GCA_964355035.1 uncultured Flavobacteriales bacterium
GAAGACGATATTTCAATTAAAGCAACCACCAACGAACAACTTGGTTTTATTGGAAGAGAAGAAGGTGTTGCTTGTTATGCAGTTGTTTTGCTTTTGCGAAAGTGATTAAAAGGAGTACGCATAACCAATTGATGTTATAAGGCAATTGGATAAATCATTCATATTTTTTTGGTAAATTAAAGCGAAATCCAGTGCATGAATGCGATTGAATTCATATTCTACCCCGGCAATATATCTTAAAGCATTTACTCCTTCACCCTTTTCTTTTGCATTATCGAGCAAATAAATCATTTCGGCAGCTAAGTATGGTTTGTACCTTTTATCCAAATCAAGAGCAGTAGTTAATTTTGAGCGTAGCATCCATTCCGGAATTTTCCTTGTCTCTGAACTATGAACGGAGGTAAATTCTTCCTGAATTCTTTCACGTAATGTAAATGACAGTTTCGATATTTTATGCTTATAAGACACATCGACATACATCCGATGTGATTTACTATAATAGGTAAACTTATTTTTATTAATGAAACGATAATTGAAGGCAACTTTAAGATTTTTTTTCAGCTCATACTCTACTCCAACATCAGATAAAAGCTGATCAATTTGAGAAAAATCATGATCCAAACGAACTTGCTGAGTTATGGCGGCTGTTATTTTTCTGGTAAATTTATGCTTAATGGTTAAGCCTGTCCACAATCGCATATCATCAACCTGCGCATTACTACTGAAAGTAAGCAAGATTAAAACAAGGTTGACAATTACGGTTTTGAACCAATTCATTTTTTCACCTGACGATTAGGAAGGCTGTCTTCATAGAAATATACTCTGACAACAGCGACATCTTTCAGGAAATTTATTTTGTCGACGCTTACTCTGTGAATGTGCAAGCCGGTACGTTTCTTAAGGTCATCCACAAGGGCATTATAATTTTCAGGTTTAATTAATTCAATGTTTTCATATTGAATCGTTTTTACCAGTTCGTTTCTCACTAACCAGTTTCCGTCTAAAGCATATGTGAAAGCGATAAGAATTGCAGTAATCAATCCTAATTCGAAGTATGTACCTTTACTAACAGCGCAAATCAAACCAATAGCAATTACAATAAAGAGATAGGTCATATCCTTGGTTGAAATCCCTTCAGTACGATACCGAAGCATGGAAAAGACTGCGAACAAACCGAAAGCAGCACCGAGTGACATATCCACTTTATTCATCAGATAAGTGATAATAAAGATGATGATATTAAAAAGAAAAAAAGTAAACAAGTAATCTTTTTTCTTGTAAATCCTGAAATAAATAAACCGTACCAATATAATCATTGATACTACGTCTATTAATAGTCTCCAGAAAAATTTATCTGATAATTTATCGAACAGTTCGAATTGGTTCATTGCGTCGCTCATGATGCTTTTAGTAGTTTATTGAGGTATAAAAGTGTTGGTTTGAAATTATTTTTTTTGATTTTTTCGTTGAGCGTTATTACACCCAGACAATATTTACTTATTGATTTTTCTTGGATTGAGAACGATCTCATTAAACCGACGAAAGGACTTTTTTGGTTTGCTCCTCCTTGTTTAACTTCAGCAATAGCCAATCCTTCATAAAGAATGTTGTTGGTTTTATCAATGAAGGTTAACTTAGTATCAATCGTTAATCGTTCGGCAGTAAATTTATTTACAAAGGTCATTCGGCGATAGTTTACCCATAATTTCGGTTCTAAGGTTTCAGGATCAATATTCGAAATATTTTTGATAAATTCTTTGGAAGTATCACTCAGATTAAAAACAACGTCACTTTTCTTTATTCGTTCTTTAATCGTTCTTCCTTTATTATTTTTAAATTTAATTTCAAAAAAGTTAAGTCCGGATTCAACGTAACGACGTGCTCTGAATTTATAACGGTTTACTCTACCGTTGTGGTGTCTGATATAAAGGCCAAAATCAGCAGTATCGAAATAGAGAGTTTCGTAGTGATTAAATCGTCTGTCTTTAATATCCAGAGCAAAATAATTTTCTTTCATTTTCTCTAGTAGAACAGGCAACAAACTATCCTTAAACATGAATTTTGTGTCTAATCTATCCTGAAGACTGACACCGTCCATTTGTTTTAGAGTAATCGGATCGAATCCGGCCAATATGTTATCTAATTCTTCCAAGATCAGTATTCGTAAATGAATTTTTTATCAGAGATAAGAGTTCCTTTGGCATCCACTGTTTTGCGTTGAATTTTCATACCACGCTTATCGTAAATAAGAAATGATTTCTCGAGAAGATTTCCTTTGGCATCGACAGTTACTTCGGTAATTCGATCACCATTTGCATTGTACGCAAATGTAGATCTTTCCAAAACATTTCCTGCGAGATCATATTGGATTTCCTCAATTTTATCTCCGGTAGAATTGTACTTGAATTCTTTTTTCTTTTTTACTTTACCCTCAGCATTGAAAACTACTTCTTCAATTTTATCGCTGTTTTTATTATAAGCATAAGTATTATGCATTTTTACTTTGCCATCATTATCATAATCGATTTCTTCTATAATATTACTTTCAGCATCATATCTCAAGAATGAGTTATCGGCAGTCACTTCTTTTCCGTCCTGGACTTTAGTCTCCACTTCACGGACAGATTTAACACGATTCTTCTTAATATCTTTTTTGCTCTGAGCAGATGCAGAACCAACGTAAATCACGCAGCAAATAGCTGCAAGGAACAATTTGAAATTCAT
>CAYHCU010000396.1:0-2721 GCA_964355035.1 uncultured Flavobacteriales bacterium
CACGATGTTACCCCTAAACCCCTTGACTTCAATGGCGACAGCGTTGCAAGCTCAGTTAAAGGAACCTACCCACCTAAGTACTTCGCTAAAAAAGTTGATGTTACCGTGACTCCGGTAGTAAAGTCTGCTACTGCAGAGCACAACTTTAAAGCAATTACAATTGTTGGTGAGAAAGCTAGAACTAACGGTATCAAGATTAACCAAGAATCCGCTGCTAGTTTTACATATGCAGACAAGATTGCTTACACACCTGATATGAAAGCAGCCGATATCATGGCGAAATCTACAGGAATGAAAGGGAAAACATCAAAGGAACTTGGCTCTTTAAAAATTACCGACGGTACGATTGTAACTCCTCTTTTAGTGAAAGCTGATGAGAAAGCAATTTCCGGAAAAGCTAAATTCCTAAGTCTCACTCCCGCAAATTTTGATGGAACAATTTACTATTTGATTAATACTTCAAATGTGAATTCAAACTTCAAAGTGAAGCAATGTGATATTAGTAATAAAAATCAATTTGCACTTCTTGACAGCGCTGTTAAAGCATTGTCTGTTGCTCCTTATACTGTGAAAGGTGTGAGCATCATGGGTTGTGCTTCTCCTGATGGAACTGAAAAATTGAATGCTTCTTTAGCTGAAAATCGTTCTAAATCTTCTGCTAAATATTTAGCTGATGCGATGATGAAATTAGCTAACAAAGATCGTAAGCCGAAGGAACGTATTAAAATCAGCGCTGACAGTTCATTGTTCTCTCGTAGCACTACGAACGAAGATTGGGCAGGTTTCCAAACGTTGATGCAATCATCTTCAATGTCTCAAAAAGATATGATCTTACGTATCGTTGCTTCTAATTCAGATGTTGATGCTCGTGAAATCGAGATCAAGAAAATGGGTAAAGCTTATACTGAAATTGCAGATGGTGTACTTCCAAAATTACGTCGCTCTGCAATTACTATCAACGCTGATAAAGTTGGACGCTCTGACGAACAAATTTTTGCTCTTGCAAAATCAAATCCTGATTCTCTTAGCGTAGAAGAAATTCTTTATGCTGCCGGATTAACTTCTGACAACACTGAAAAACTTGCTATCTATCGCTCTGCTGAACGTATTTATCCGCAAGATTGGAGAACTTCGAATAATGTTGGGTTGATTCTTTTCACGACTGGTGATGTTGATGGTGCAATGATTCAATTTACAAAGGCGGATCAATTAAGCCAAAATAATCCAATCGTTAAAAATAATTTAGGTGCTGTTTATAGCCGTAAAGGTGACCGTACAAATGCTGCTGCCGCTTATGCAGAAGCTTCAGGTGCCGGTTCAGAAGTTAATGAAAACATTGGTATCCTCGATATTCGTAATGGTAATTACTCAGCTGCTGTTGGCCATTATTCAGGCTCAGCTAGCTTCAATGCTGCTCTTGCTAAATTATTAGCTGGTGACAAAGATGGGGCAATGAGCACTATTGATGCTTCTTCTGATAAAGATTCAGCTATGGGAATGTATCTTAAAGCAGTTATTTCTTCGCGCAAGAATGATACTGCAGGTGTTGTTAGCAATCTTAAAGGTGCTGTTGCTAAAGATGCTTCTTTGAAAGCAATGGCAGCTGAAGATCGTGAATTCATTAAATTATTCAACGACGCTTCTTTTAAAGCCGCTATTCAGTAGTCTCGTAACTTACAATATTGAAAAACCCTCTGTAGAGTTTCTGCAGAGGGTTTTTTTGTGATTGGTAATTGGTAATTGGTAAGTAGTAAGTAGTAAGTGTGGGCAACTAACTAATCACCACTCACCACTCACTTACCTAATAATTTCCCATCCTGAATCACGGAATAACGACGCTCGGTAATCGGCAAATTCCTGATGATGGTCCTTAGATTGAAAACCAGACTGATCGGGTTTAGATTTATCTGAAATTAATTCATCGACTTCTAAGCCTGAATCATAAGCTAAAGCTTCAATCTTTTGAAAACAGTGAGCCAACCGGGAAATGTCCGGATGCTTTTCTATGGTAAGTTTCATTTGTTAAGTAAAAGTGTGTTTATGTTTGATAGCAGCAAATAAGATAATTATTCCCATATTCCCAAAAGAATCACCTCAATTGTTTGGATTATTATAATTTTTTCTGCCGAAAAAACTATTGAATTATTTGCCTTGCTGATCAAAAACATATTGAATCAAATTAGCGCCCATACGAAGTGCTTTTTGATGAACCTCCGGTTTGTCTTTATGAACATCATAGTCTTCCCAGCCATCGCCCAAATCGCATTCAAAACTATAAAAGCAAACTAATCTTCCTTCGTAAATTAACCCGAATCCTTGAGGTGGTTTTCCGTCATGCTCATGGATTTTTGGTAAACCATCAGGAAAATCATATTTCTGATGATAGATAGGGAAGGAGAATGGGAGTTCAACTAAATTTAATTCCGGAAACACTTTTTTCAATTGTGGTCGCACAAATGGATCAATTCCAAAATTATCGTCAATATGCAAAAAACCACCACTGATCAAATATTTTCGTAAATTTTCTGCTTCTGTGGTTGATAAAACCCAGTTTCCATGGCCTGTCATATGCAAGAATGGATAATTGAATATCTCCGGACTTCCAACTACAACAATTGCTTGTTCAGGATTGATGTTGGTTCCTAAATTTGAATTGCAGAAGGTGATTAAATTCGGTAGTGACGTTTCTAAATTTGCATACCAATCTCCTCCGCCATTATT
>CAYHCU010000397.1:0-2718 GCA_964355035.1 uncultured Flavobacteriales bacterium
TGTCATCAGAAATTATGACATAATCAGAAATTGCAACTTCACAGGATTCTAGTTTTTTGATAATCGCTTTGCCAGCCTTGTCTGTTTTCTTTCCGGCTGAAATACTATCTGAACATACAATTACAGCAGCCTTTAAATCACTTCGGAATTTATCCGTGAAATCAGATTTGCCTCCTTTTTTCTCCAGCAGCTTAATAGAATGAATTTCAATGCCTTTGTCAATTGGCTTCAACATATCATAAACAGTGAGGGCCGCAATCGAAGCACCATGCATTGCCTCCACTTCTACTCCGGTCCGGTAAATTGCATGCACTTCTGTTTCAATTACTATTTCCAATCCTTCTATTCGATGTGTAATTGAGGCAAACTCAACCGGTAAAGGATGGCAGTCCGGAATCATATCGCTGGTTCGCTTTATCCCAAACAACCCTGCTACCCGACTGGCCTCTATCACATTGCCTTTAGGGACCGTATTATTTACGACCGCTTCAATTGTTTCTTGCTTGCTTACTCTTACAATTGCTTGCGCTTTAGCAGAACGATGAGTATTTACTTTGTGAGTTATATCAATCATAATTTAAATTTTTATTTAACAGGTGCTTGCATTTTACGCTACTTATTTATTTTCTTTCCAAATGAATGTTTCGTCCTCAAATATTTCTCTTCCCCAAACGGGAGCCTCTTCCTTAATTCGATTGACAATATAGTCACAACTTTCAATCGCATCTTTTCGATGTTTAGACGATGTAAATACAAATAAACTTATTTCGCCGACTTTCACACTGCCCAGACTGTGATAAATATGCATACATGTCAAAGAATATTTCTCAAAAGCATTTTCCCTGATTTCGTTAAACTTTTCTTCAGCCATTTCAACATATGTAGTATAGTCTATCGATTTCACTACTTTCTCCAAAATTATATCATTGCGAACCTGTCCTAAAAAAATACTATGGGCTCCAATCTCTTTTTTTGTACTGTGCTTTGCAATGGATTCACCTATAAAAGAAGGTAAAATCGGACCCTCAACAAATATTTTCTTTATTTTCTTTTCGCTCATTGTGTACTATTTTTATGACTGATTTTCCAAGCTTCTATTCCATTTTTCAAGCTGTAAACTTTCTTATCAGGATATTTTTTACTGATCATTTTACACGCCACCAAACTTCGTTTTCCTGATTTGCAAAAGACCACAATAGTGTTTTCAGATAACAATCCTTCTATAGCAGAATCAAATTCACCTAAAGGAATTCGCAAACAAGAAAATTCATCCACCAAAGGCAATTCATTTTCTTCCCTTACATCTATAATAGTAAGGCTTTCGCCTAAAAGAAGCGCATCAAATTGATTGGCATTAATTTCAGATTCCAATTGGGAATTGCAAAACCAATCGTAATTGAAATTAAGAAAAGAATTTTTATCTTTTGGCATCAATTCATTCGACTTTTCATTTGGCAAAACATGGAACTCATAAAAAGAGTTGCTCAATGCATTGTAAGAAATTATGGTATTGGATAATGGTTTTCCTATTCCTGTTATTATTTTAATTGCTTCAGTAGCCTGCATCGTTCCTATTATTCCCGGCAAAACACCTAACACGCCTGCCTCGCTGCAAGATAGACTTGAAGAAGCATCCGGTGGAATTGGAAATAAATCACGATAGTTTGTTTTGACATTCGAAAAAGCATCTGCCAAATTGAATACCCCTACCTGACCTTCAAAACGCAATACAGCTCCATAAATTAATGGCTTACCCAATAAAACACAAGCATCATTGAGAAGATATCGAGTAGTGAAGTTATCAGAACCGTCAATCACAACATCGTAATTTGAAATTAATTCCAGTGCATTATGATTTGCAATTTGAAGAGCATAAAATTCGGTTTTTATTTCAGGGTTTAAGGCCATTATTTTTGCTGCTGCTGTTTCAGCTTTCAATTTGCCTATGTCATCAAAAGCATATAAAATTTGACGCTGAAGATTTGAAATTTCAATTACATCAAAATCAACAATACCAATAGTGCCAACTCCTGCTGCAGCAAGGTATTGCAGAGCAGGACAGCCCAAGCCTCCTGCTCCTATTACAAGCACTTTTGCTTCTCTTAACTTTTCTTGAGATAATTGACCAAATTCTTTAAGCGCAATTTGTCTTTGATACCTTATAAACATATTTCCTGATTCCATTTACTCAATTATTAGCCACCTGAAAACGGTGGAAGCAAAGCCACTGTATCATCTTGTTTCAGCTCTGTATTATTTTGAAAAATATTTTTATTGACAGCAATTGAATACCGGAATTCTATTAATGCCGGGAATAATTCGGTCAACTTTTTTCTTAACTCATCCGTAGTGTTTACATCGGATAATTTCCATGATTGCTTGCCGACAATTTCACTTATTTGACCGAAAGCAAGTATATTAATTTCCATTTTTTAGCACATTAAAAGCATTCTCCAAATCATTTTTTGTATTGATATTCAAAAAAAACGAGTCTCCAAACAGTACATTTTTTTCAACATTTATTTTTTTTAAATTAAAATGCAAAAACATTTCCTGCAGTTTAATAGTTCCCTGATGGATAAGCTCAAGCCATTTAGCCAAACATTCTTTTGAATAAACTCCAACCAATGGTTCGATTTTTCCATTCCATACAGGTAAGACAATTTGAGAAAACTCCTTCTGTTGAAAGAGAAACTCCAGCGCATCTTTCGTAATAAA
>CAYHCU010000398.1:0-2703 GCA_964355035.1 uncultured Flavobacteriales bacterium
TACTGCTATTAAAGGTGAATCCAAATAGGTATTTGCGAGCCGCCGTACCTAGAGAATGGCAGCAAAATTAATCTGATTCTTCCTTTAGATACAAATTAGATGAGAAATTTTGATCACTCCAAAGAAAATGAATGTGACCCGTTTTTAGAGATAGCAAAATTGAGAGTGTATGATTTATTTCCCGGGGAGAGAATAAATCATGTCTCCTTATATGAAGCAAAAGAGGAAGAACTATATTTTTTTTATCCCGCAGAAAAACGCAGAAAAGCGCAGAATTTTTAAGTAATAATTTTTCGTTGTTAGTTTCCGATATTTTTAATTTAAAAATAATTTTTATTCCGCAGAACCGAATTCAGGCTTATTTTTCTCTGCGGAAATCTGCGGAATCTGCGGGAAATTTTTTGAAACACTCACGCATTAAATCTCTCCTCAATCTTAAAAAATGACCCAATTGATGTTGTTACAAATGGATTAAAAATAAAAAAGGCCACTCAATGAGAGTAGCCTTTTTGTTCAACAGTTTTAACTGCTATTCGATTCTACGAACATTTACAGCATTCTGACCTTTTTTGCCATCAACGATTTCGAATTCAACGCTATCGTTTTCACGAATTTTGTCGATTAGTCCACTGTGATGAACAAACACTTCAGTGTTGTTGTCGTCTACTACAACGAATCCAAATCCTTTAGATTCGTTGAAAAATTTTACTTTACCGGTTTTCATTTGGTAATAAATATTAAACTCTCGTAAGAAACAACCGGACCCGCAACACGCTTGTTCAAACGAATAATTGATTTTTTAAATAGCGGGTGTTAATATGTCGCAAAGGTAGGAAAATATTAATATCCACCAAATTAACTCTTTATAGAGCGGCCAAAAGATCTCTTACTAACTGAGAAACAAGCTTATTATCCGCTTTTCCGGCGAAATTTTTAGAGGCCGCGCCCATTACCTTGCCCATATCGGCAGGACCTTTTGCTCCTAATTGAGCGATGATACCTTGAATTCCGACCTTTATTTCGCCTTCTTCCATCATTTTGGGAAGATATTTTTCAATTACCTCAATTTCTTCCAGTTCTACTTTTGTCAGATCTTCCCTTCCTTGCTGGTTATAAATATCGACCGATTCTTTCCGCTGTTTTACCAATTTCTGAAGAATTTTGACTTCCTCCTCGTCTGTAATTACTCCACCACCGGATGTTTTTGAAAGCAAAAGTGCCGATTTAACTGCCCTCAAACCACGAAGCGCTGCTTCATTTTTTGACAACATTGCTGATTTTAGATCAGCGTTGATTTTTTCTTCCAGACTCATTTTTTGCTTTATTTGAGGGTGAAGGTAGGGAAATTATTTATTGGGGAGTGGGAATGGGAGTGATGAATGATGAATGATGAATGATAAATGATAAATGATAAATGATAAATTTCTGTCGGTGTCAGGTAATAAGGAGCAACTATTTTTGTGAATTTGGAAGACGTGTGGAAGAAAATAAAAGTTGTCGTGCATTTAAAATACTACAATCCCGCCCGGCGACTTCTATGTGAAGTGATAAGGTCACAGAATCTGTAATCATTCAACGCAACAAAAAATCTCTCTGCGAAAAATCTGCGTCATCCGCGAAATCAGCGGGAGATAAATACAGAAAAATCAATGTCGCTTTGGTAGGGCAGAATGACGCTTGAGTACGAATGTATTTTAAGTGCTTCCTAAATTCCGCTTAACATTCTGCCCAGCGGAATGACGCTTGAATGCGAATGTATTTTAAGTGCTTCCTAATTTCCGCTTAACATTCAACCCAGCGGATTTACTTCATTTATTTCTTCAATGGTGCGCCAACAGCAATTGCACAATCGTGACCAGGTTGTCCATGTGGTGGATTCATTCCAGCCGGGGTCGGACCTGCCGGAACTTGAGCCGCCGGAGAGGGAACTTGGTTAATAGCCGGCGTTGTAACTGCAGGAGTAATCGCCGGAGCTTGTGTACCCGTTGATGGTGTAGTTATGGTTGTCGGTTTTCCGGGCGGTGAATTCAAAGGAGCACCAACGGAAATATCGCATCGATGTCCGGGTTGTCCGTGAGCAGGGTTCATACCTATTGCTGTAGCTGATACATTAGATGGTGAATTAGTTGGTGGAACATTGATTGAAGGTTGAGTTACTAATGCCTCTTGAGTTATTGGAGTAGTCTGCTGAATGCTATCTGCAGTTGGAACTTCAGGTTGGATAGCGTTCTGCTCTGTACCAACAGTTTCCGAAGCTTCTTCTTTCTTTTTATCACTATCACAGCCTTGAATTAATACAAATCCTGCTATGCTTGCAATCAATAATACTTTTTTCATTTTAATGGATTTTAGTTGTGAACAAAGTTACAGGGAATATATCACCCAGTCGCTTTCATCAAAGGTAACGAAACTAATTAAATAATTTATACCTATTAAACGATTTTAGTCTGCACCAGCTACTACTTCAAACTAACATACTTCGCATATGCGATGTGATCAGGTCACCGAAATGGCAATCATTCTACCCAACAAAAAATCTCTCTGCGAAAAATCTGCGTCATCCGCGAAATAAGCGGGACATAAATACAGTAAAATCAATGTCGCTTCGGTAGGGCGGAATGACGCTTGAATGCGAATGTATTTTAAGTGCTTTCTAATTTCCGCTTAACATTCTGCCCGGCGGACACTTGTTTTAGAGTGTAA
>CAYHCU010000399.1:0-2703 GCA_964355035.1 uncultured Flavobacteriales bacterium
CGTCACCTTTACTGAATGGATTTATATAAAATAGAATCTTAGAGTGATCATCAATTGCAACCGGATCATTCAATTCGTCTTTATAACATAAAACAAAATGTTCCGGAAGGTTAACGCCGTAAATTGGAAGACCTGCCGAACGAGCAATCTCAAGATAAAGGATAGACAACATTAACGGATTTCCTTTTTTTGTTTCAAGAGCGATATTGATAAAGCTATTTTGAGGTGCGTGATAATTTTGCGTATTTCCCGAAAATCCATGAATATCAAAGAAAATTTTGTTTAATACTTTTACTTGTTCCAGAGCAGTTAGACCATCGTTCATTTCTAACCAAGCATCTTTACGAACTTTATCGAGTTGTTTTTGAATTTGTTCAGCTTGAAGTTCAGGATACTGATATCGTGCTAAAAGTATTGCTCCTTTTATGAGGTCGTGTGAGCCCGAATGTGCCCAAACGTGCAAATCATGTTTTAAATCGTCGAATTGTATCTTATGTATAACACTTTCTATCCGGTCTTGCATAATGGCATCCATCGAGCTACTCCAGGCATTTTCCAAAATTGGAATTACGTCTTTGCCGTAATCAACCAAGCGAGTTTGGATATGCTCATATATTTCAAGATCAGAATCATCTAACAATCTGATTAATGCATCTACTTCCGTGCGGTTTAATGTTTTCATAGGTATCGTTTAACCACCCAAGTCTTAAAAAAGATACCTGTTTTGAATCCTAATTTTCAACAGAATATTGTTATAACTTAAACATGGCTAAAACCGTAACCTTTTCAAATGACCTGTTTTCATGATAAAACGGTGAAATAAGTGAAACGTTTTACGATATCATGGCAAAAACAGGATTAAACTTATTATATTTGTAAAACTGAAGCTATTCATCTTCCCGCAAAAATTAAATGAAACAATGAGCAAACTAAAATTAATTCTGACATTTTTTTGTGTTTTATCCATTACCTTAATTTTCGGTCAAAATACAACGCCTATTTGGCAATCGTATTATGCCGGTACAGGAGATAATTCTGATCGATATAATAAAATAGTTTCTGACGGTTCAGGAAACTTTATTGGTGTTGGATATACCGTGAGGTCAGGAAATTATCGCGACTTTTTAGTCGTGAAATTTGATGCCAACGGTGATACTATTTGGACGCATACGAAAAATGGAGCCGGAAGTGGGGATGATGAAGCCATTTCTGCCGTAGTTGATGCATCAGGAAATATTTTTGTTTGTGGTTATTCGGATGGACTGATTTCAAATTTAGATATCATGTTGATTAAATATGATGCTTTCGGCACTAAACTTTTTGATACTACTTGGAATTCAGCGGCTTTTCTGGACGATATCCCTGTTGCAATGGCATTAGATTTGAATGGAGATGTGATTGTTGGCGGAATATCAGAACCGAATACTATTTCAGGAAGTAATAATTATATCACTTTAAAGTTTTCTTCTGCTTTAGATAGCATTTTATGGCAATCAGAATTTACAAGAGGTTTAACAGGTAGCAAACATGAACTTTCAGGATTAGTTGTTGATGGTTCGGGTGATGTATATGTAACAGGAAGATCTTCAAATGGTACTGATGATGATTTCGCTACTCTTAAATATTCCGGTATTGATGGAACTCAAACTTGGCTACAAATTTACAATAGCGGAAATGGAAATGATCGGGCGACTGCTTTAGTATTAGATAATTCAGGTTCAGTTATCGTGACCGGCAGAAGTAAAAATTCAAATAACGATGACTTTAGAACAGTGAAATATAGTACAGCAGGAATTCTTCAGTGGAGTAAATTCTACAATGCACCTGCAAATCAAGATGATCGTGCTTTAGCCATTGCTGTTGATGCTTTAGACAATGTTTATGTTACAGGACAAAGTGATGTTGATAACTCCACAACTATTAACTACGATTTTGCAACAGTAAAATATTCTTCTCTTGGAACTCAACAATGGTCTAGAATTACAGGTTCTGTTTTTATGCAATATGACATTCCAACTGTAATGAATGTTGACGGTTCAGGAAATATATTTATTACAGGTAAAAGTGATCAGGATCCGGGTATTAATGACAATAATGATTGGATGACTGTAATGTATAATACTTCCGGTACTTTGTTGTGGACACAATTTAAAAGTGGCGATAACCTGGGAAAAGGAGATACACCTTCATCATTAATTTTGGATGCAAGTAGCAACTGTTATGTAGTAGGAAGTATAGAAGATACCATAATCCACAAAAATGCCACTGTAGTAAAGTACGATCTGGCAGGGACTGAACTAATTTCAAAAGAGTACAATGGTTTAGGTGATTTCAATGAACATGCAAAGGCCATTGTAGTTGATGTAAATGAAATAACCTACACTTGCGGATATAGTTTTCACCAAGATCACAACAGAGACGCAACCATTCTTCAAACAAATGCTGCAGGAGTAATAACTTGTATGTATTCATATAATGGAATTAAACAAGATGATGACGAATTCAATGATCTTGTTCTTGCTACCAATGGAAGTATATATGCAGTTGGGTATACAAAAGTAAGCGGACAAAAAAGTAATTTTCTTATTGTAAAATTCGACCCTTCTTCGTGTGATACTGTTTGGACTCGTACATATGATTATATAGGAAAAAGCGACAAAGCTGAACTTGTTGCAGTTGATGCTCTTGGAAATATCTTTGTGA
>CAYHCU010000400.1:0-2701 GCA_964355035.1 uncultured Flavobacteriales bacterium
TGAACTTTGAACTTTGAACTTTGAACTTTGAACTTTGAACTTTGAACTTTGAACATCGAACATCGAACATCGAACAAAAAACCCTACTTCCCTTTTCCCTCATTATAAGACTTGTTCAGTCCAAAAATAACTTCATTTGTTACATTCAAACTGTCGTTTGCAAAAAGAATCCCTCCACCTTTTTGATAACCTAAAACAAATTGATAGTTTTTCCCTTGATTAAAAGTTCGAAGATATTGATTCAAACGAGTGTACAATTCTTCCGACGCTTTCGCTTGCATTTCATCCAATTGACCAAGTAAAACGTCCTTTCTTTCCATCAACCTTTGTTGACGGTTTCCAAGATCAGACTCTTTTTGTTGACGTTCCTGATTAGTCATTCCAATAGCTTGTTGCTGGTAAACAGCCGCATCTTTTTGAAGTTTATCACTTTCCCCCTTCAGCTCATTTTTAATTCTAGCCTGTTCGCTTTCAAATTGAATTTTCTGGTCCTTGTAGAAATCATAAGATTCCAGCAAAGAATCAGAATTAACATAAACTATTCCTTGAGAGGAAACCGTCATAGGTCCGGATAGTGGTCCTGCAAAAGATTCACCGGCTGAATTTCCTTTAAAATGCAAATAATACAAAATGCCGACAGCAACAATTAAAACTGCATTCAGCGCCAAAGAGAGATTTTTCATAATTCCACGATTAGGGCGCAAATATAAAGGTTTCATTCACATTTCCATCAAAAAGCACCCTTCAAAAATATTTTATTAAGTAACAGAGATTCCTTACTTTTCAGCGTTAATTCAAAATCCTATGAAAAGAAGAAATCTGATAATTGCTTTACTCCTTCTCCTGGCATCCTGCTCCAAAAATAGCCAGGAAATACCTAATCCGGGAAGTGCACCTGATATCTCAGCTGTTCCTGCAGTATTCAAACAAAAAATTCTAATCGAAGAATATACTCAAATATCTTGTGGTCAATGCCCAAAAGCACAATACTATATAGATTCACTAATGAAACTTTGGCCGGACAGGGTTTATGCTGCCAATATTCATGTAGGAGATTTATTAGAAGCACCTTCAGTAGTGAATACAATTACAGGGATTAATTTGCTAGATAGTATGTTCAATACAAACTCCATATATCCCGGCGGTCCAATAAACAGAATAATTTCATCTCCCATCGATTTTTCTGTTGACTATTGGGTAACCTCTGTTCAGGCAAAGATTGGCCAGATTCCTTCTTGCGGCCTTGCAATTCAAGCAAACGAAATTACATCAGCAAATAAACTTAACTTAATTGTTCATACAGGCTTTAGTGCAAACCTATTTGGTGATTACCGTTTACATGGATACGTTGTAGAAAGATCTTTTACAAGTACCGATTCTCTCTACGATCAAATGAATGATTTTAGTTTCGAAGGCATTTCTCCGGATACTACACTTCCTTTTTATGCACTCAACGATACAATTCATTTGTATAATCACAAATACACGTTGAAAAAAATTATTGCAAACAATGGATTACTTGGTGATCAAATCCCACAAGGAATTATGACTAGAGGCAGCGAATATATAAAAAACTATACTGTAGATTTAACCGGAATCAATTCGGGTAATTCTTATGTGATTTTCTTTGTTGACAAATACGGCACAACCTCTTCCTCACACTGGATTGAAAACGTTCAACAAGTTGGTATAGGGTCAACCAAAGATTGGAATTAATTCCATGGATTTCATTGACAACTCAATCAATCAATATTCAGAAGCTCACAGTACCGCTGAATCAGAAATTCTTAAAAACTTAAATCGCGAAACGCAAGCAAATGTACTTATGCCGCGTATGCTTTCCGGTCATTTACAGGGACGCGTGCTAAGCATGCTAAGTAGAATGATTCGTCCGGACAGCATCCTTGAAATTGGAACCTACACAGGCTATTCCGCTCTTTGTTTAGCTGAAGGATTATCGGATACCGGTATCATACATACCATTGACATCAATGATGAACTTACTCCTCTTGTCAGAAAATACGTAAAACTTTCCAACATAGAAGCCAAGTTCAATATTTTAACCGGTAATGCTCTTGACATTATTCCAAAACTCAATGGCCCGTTTGATCTAGTTTTTATCGATGCAGATAAAATTAATTATTCAAATTATTTCGATCTTGTAATCAACAAAGTTCGTAAAGGCGGATTCCTCATTGCTGATAACGTTCTTTGGAGTGGAAAGATCATGTTGCCAACTGAGAAAATGGACAAAGACACTTTAGCTCTTCATTATTTCAACGAAAAAATCACAAACGACAAAAGACTTGAAAAAGTTTTATTGCCTATTCGAGATGGATTATTGGTGATGCAAATCGTTAACAGTAAATAGCACGCAGTTAGTAGCATGATAAAATTAGTATTTCCTGAAAAATCTTACTTTCTTTGAACATGAATAAAAAACTTATCGACTTAAGGAGCGATACCGTTGTCTGTCCTACCCCTGCAATGAGAGATGCAATGTTCAATGCCGTAGTTGGTGACGATGTTTTTGATGAAGATCCAACGGTAAAAGAACTAGAAAACAAAGCTGCCAAATTATTTAATCAGGAATGTGGCCTTTTTTGTCCAAGTGGTACAATGACAAATCAAATTGGAGTTAAAATTCTGACACAACCTCAGCAAGAAGTAATTTGCGACAAACTTTCACATATCTATTATT
>CAYHCU010000401.1:0-2687 GCA_964355035.1 uncultured Flavobacteriales bacterium
CAAGCAGTTTTGGAAATGGGGAACAAGACATGTATCTCGTTAAAACAGATAACCAAGGAATCGAACAATGGCATCAAACTTACGGTGGTACAGATTGGGAATTTGGAATTTCCGCACAGCAAACTGCAGATGGGGGATTCATTCTTTGCGGAGCGTATTCGGGTTTGGGCAATGATTCATTGGCACTCATTAAAACCGATCAAGTTGGAAACATAGTTTGGAATAAACGCTTTAGCGGTACAACAGACCGAGAAGTAGGACAATTTGTGCAACAAACTTCAGATGGTGGTTACATTGCTGTTGGTTTCGCCGAAATAGGAATTACCGAGCATATCTACATGGTAAAAACTGATGTTAATGGTAATGAACAATGGAGTAAGGTTCATATTAGCGCAGGGAGAGAAAATGCAGTTGGTGTTATGCAAACAAGTGATAGTGGTTATGCAATGATTGGAGAAACCAGTAGCACGGGCTTTGGTGGAAGGGATATGTTTTTAGTGAAAACCAACATCAACGGTGATACAACTTGGACAAAAACTTTCGGAACATCATTAGATGAAATTGGTAGATCTCTTTACATCACATCTGACAATGGATTCATTCTACTAGGATATGAGTATTTTGCCGGAGGGAATCTTTACTTGGTAAAAACCGATTCACTTGGTAATGCACAGTGGAATAAATACTATGGGGGTACCGGCTGGGATATGGGTAACTCCGTTCAACAAACATCAGACGGTGGTTTCATACTTGCCGGACGAAAAGAAAACCCTGTTTCCGGAACAAATGACATGTACTGTATAAAGACAGATAACGTCGGTTTAGTCGAATGGGAATATGTTTATCCAAAAGGAGTATTAAGTGATGCCAACTCAGTACAACAAACATCAGACGGAGGCTTTATCCTGCTTGGGTCAACTACTGACACAGTGGGAGGATTCGGCTCCGACATGTATTTGGTGAAGACAAACAGTCTTGGACAGATTTCAATTTATAACAATATCACACCTACACTTAATATATTTACTTATCCAAATCCTTTCACCGAATACACAATCATAGAAATAAATGATACTGAAAAACGAGAATTTTCCCTCTCACTTTTTAACTGCCAAGGTCAAATTATCAGGTCAATCAACCACATTACTTCTGGAAAAACAAGAATTGAAAGAGACGATATAGCTAGTGGACTTTACATTTTCCAACTTTCGGTCGGCAAACAATTAGTTGCTGCAGGTAAACTGATTATAGAATAAGAAATCTCACTGAGACCTATCTGTAGCGTGTTTACACTGCTTCAGGGATTCATTCACCATAATTGGTGATTTCTGAATTGACACTTGATTCGCAACTTTGAAAATAATACCAGAAAGAGAGAGTGTCTTTTGCCAGTTATTAATAGTTGTAAAATCATTTGCTGAATCATTCAAATCCCAGTGGATCCGAAATTTAATTTACAAACTGTTTAATAAAAATTGTAATCGTTAATGATCTTGATTGCTTGTAAATAATCTGAAATACTAAGTTTAAATACATAAAAAATTATTACTCTATGAAAAAAATATACTTCTTGTTTCTATTCCTTCTGGCAAATACATCGTATGCGCAACTTACACTTTCAAATTCTTTTAATCCTGCTGGACTTTCTTCTCTGTGTGCGCTTGGCTATGATACCGTACTTCACAAAGTCTGGGTGTATAATTGTAGTGGCGACAGTATTCATTGTTTTGATACAACGGGAGTAAAGTTAGGTGCTGTAATTGCACCTGGAGAATCTGCAAATGATGTTGACGTTGAAATCGCCCCTGTCGCTTTTAATATGGCTGGGACTGCAATTCCGCAAGGAACTTTATTGTTTATAAATGGCGAAACGGATTCTGCAGAAATTTATGCGATCGATCCAATATCCGGTTTGATACTCGATACACTTCGCACCTCATTTGGCAACAGTCATGTTGTAGGAGGTGGGTATAGTCATGGTACAGGATCTTTTTTCTTAGTGCAAGATAATGTTCCCGGTGCAGCGTTGGAAAACTTGATAGGAGAAGTAAATCCTATGACCGGCGCAGTGATTCAGACTTACCAGATTAGTGCACTGTTTAATGTTTCCTTCGGAGATCTTGAGGTGGGTGAAAATGGTAATCTGTATGTGGTAAGCAGTATTGAAGATAGTATTCTTGAATTAACCACGCAAGGCCAGTTGGTTCAAATGCATGATCTTCCTGCAGGAGTAACTACTGTTTCAGGTATGGATTTGAATTGTGGAAGTGCTGAAGTTTGGGTGTGTAGTACAAATGGCACCGTTTACAGTCTAGGGGCGTCTAATTGTAACACCCCGATAGGAATCGCTAATCAAGAAATGCAAAATAGTATTTCTGTATTCCCGAATCCATCAACAGGTATTTTTTATTTTGAAAAGGAGATGGATTTGCTCAGCGTCTTTAATGTATACGGTGAGATGATTTTAGCATCGAATAAAAATGCAAAAAGTATAGACCTAAATAAATTTTCTTCAGGTGTTTATTTTTTACGATCTGTTGATAATGGATTTGTAAGATTGATTAAATATTAATTCGAGGTAATATATATCTCCCAAAAAAAAGCCCTGTAGAGTGTTTACACTTCTACAGGACTTAATTCTTAATTCTTAATTCTTAATTCTTAATTCTTAATTCTTAATTCTTAAT